>JAQUMP010000088.1 GCA_028718065.1 Chitinivibrionales bacterium
GTTCTTAGATGCTGGTTCCGCAAGTGGGACACCGAGCTTGAACACGACCTAAGAACTAACAACTCGGAACTAATCACTGCTTCTTGGCCTTCGCCCTGCCCAGACAGGCGCTGGTGAAGCGGTCGAAGCCGTCCCCTGTGCCGTTGTACCAGTAGCAGACGCACCGGCCATCCTCGACGCCGCGAAGGATCGTGATCCACTGCCCGGTACGTTAGCCCGCTCATGGCGACATCGAAGCGGAATTTTAGTGGCGTGCTGCGCCCGAAATAAACATTGGGCGAGGCCGAAACGAACGAGCAGATCGCCATGGCCGGAAAAAAACAGGAACAGCCCCATTGAATCAATATGCGCTGCACGGCGTCGGTGTTGTCGCTGGGCCAGAATTCATGAAAATATTTAAGCGAGCCGTATTCCAAACGGCCGCCGCCACCCGAGCAGAGCATCATTTCCACCGCCGGATGGGCCGTGCTTACTTTACTAAAGATATTAAGAAGGGCGCGGGAATATTCGATCCACAAGTGCGATTGGTTTTGCGGCGCAAGATAGGGCGATCCGCCGTTGGTACCGTGACGGTTGCAGTCCCATTTTACAAATGCTATCCCTGGGTTGTTAGTAAGCAGGTGGTCGACCGTTGTAAAAACAAATTCCTGCACGGCCGGGTTGGTCAGGTCCAGGATCAGCTGGTGGCGGCTCAGATCGATTGCACGGTTCGGCTGTGCTATCGCCCAGTCGGGATGTTTTTCGTAGAGCTCGCTTTGGGGGCTTACCATTTCGGGCTCGATCCAAATGCCGAACTTAATCCCGTTTTTTTCGGACTCTTTGACAAGATAAGATATACCCCGGGGAAGTTTTTTGGCGTTTACCTCCCAATCGCCCAGACCGACCGTGTCGCTGTCGCGCGGATACTTGTTGGCAAACCAGCCGTCGTCCAGTAAAAAAAGCTCCAGGCCGACGTCGGCGGCGGCGGCCATAAGGCCGCCGAGCTTTTGCTCGTTAAAATCGAAACCGGTCGCTTCCCAGTTGTTAAGCAAGGCCGGCCCGACGGCGTGGCCTTGACCAATGCCATAGTCCCGCGCCCAGCAATGGAAATTTCTGGAAATTGCGCCTTTTCCTTTATTGCTGAAGGAAAACAACAACGATGGCGTAACGAAAGCCGCGCCCGCTTCCAGATTATAATGCGCGGCAAACGAATTAATGCCGCACAGCACGCGCAAATCGCGCGCGTGGGTCATTTCAAAGCGCAAGCTGAAACTGCCCGGCCAGGCCAGCGTTGCGCCCAGTACCGCACCGCAATCTTCGGTCGCCGGCGAGTCAAGGGAGAGCATAAAACAGGGCGCGGCAAAGCGTGTCGCCCGCACGCCAAGTTTTGAATCGACGATTTTAATGCCCCTTGTCAGCGGCGCTTCGGTCATGTTCATTTCGTCGCCCCAGTCGCCATGAAACTGGGTGAGCCAATAATCGCAGGCCCGCAGCGACAATTGCGACGAGGCGTAATCGTAGAGCGTTACGGCTTTTTTCTCTGCATGCCGGATTTCGACCCATTGTTCGATGATGTTTTCGCGGGTATATGCCTTAAAAAACAAATCCACGAAAAAATCATAATAGGCGTCCCGCAGGCTTATTTTGGTTATGGCTATGTTTTCGTCCACCGGTCGGCGGGAATCATTTACATACGCGAGGTCGGTAGAAGTGTTGCCGTCCGCGTGCACCACCCGCAAGGCGACTTCAAATAAATCGTCCATGCCCGCCGCGCTGTAGGCGGGAACCGAAACGGACCTTTCGGCGGGGATCGAGGGCAATTTTGGCCCCAGATACGCTTGACACAATTTTTTGCCTTGCACGATAAAAACCAGCGCAATCGTTGCGGTCTCTACGCTGATTTTTTTTTGGGGTAAAAGGGGTGGCATAATAAAATATACTTTAGTTATAATGCCGTTTTCAGTACGCGCAATGTTTTTTGTAAATATCAAGCGCGTAACGGTACATGTCTAACGTTACCGTGCGGGGAATGGAATGGTCCGAATGAAACACGTAGGGGATTTTGTTTTCTTTGACGGCCTTGAGTTTGGGCACGATTTCGGCTTCCAGCTTGGCCCGGTCGTTGGACTCAAAAGCCCGGATGTCAAGGTTCCCCATGAACGCCATTTTATTGCCGACCGTTTCGGCGAACTCGGCCACATGCTGCCCGGCCTTGGCCTCCAGCACCTGCAGGCAATCGATGCCCGCCGCGGCAATGTCGGGCAGGAACGGCCGGATTTTGCCGCAGGAGTGCATGATGAGGGGAATATTATAGCTGTGAATAAAATCGGCGAATTTTTTATGGTGCGGAAAAATCATGCTCCGGTAAAGCTCCGGCGAAATAAAAGGCGCTTTGGTAAAGCCCATGTCTTCGTAGATCCAATAGCCGTCCGGCACACCCACGTTTTTAAAAAGGTAATCGATATGCAATATCATAAAATCGGTGACCACCGAGCAAAAATCGGTGATCCAATCCGGGTCCAGATACATGGATTCGAGCAAGGTCACGTCACCCATGGCCAGTCGCATGACTTCAAAAATAAAAGCATGGGGATAAACGCAAAACCGGCCCTCGGCCATGCGCGTGTTAAATTTTTTTTTCAGCTCCTCGATATCGCCGAAGCGGGCCGGATTAAGCGCAAGCAGCGGTTCGCGGTATTTTTTCTCCCAGACCTCGCGGCTTGACATATCAAAGGAAATATGCTCGGGCGTGCCCGATTTATGCTTCCAGTAGCGCAGCTTGGTGCCCCAGCCGTTGAGCGTTACCTTGGTTTCCGCGGCTTCCTCAACAATAATATTGGTAACGTTCAAACCGACGATGGGGCCGGTATCGAACCAGGCGGGCAGCCAGTAAACGTCGTAGTTAAAATAATCGGTGGCTTCCACGCCTTTGGGATATCCCTGTTTTTCCCATTCCGCCAAGGTGTCCTCCCAGTAATGCTCAAAGAGCCCCATACGCTGCGGGCATTGCTTGTCGCGAATGATCGCCGTCAGGATATCCCTGCCTGTCAATGTCATGCTGATGTTCCTTTTTTAAAAGGGGGCTAATACCACGTCATGAGTTTTGCAATCTTTTTTCCGGCGGCGTCGGTCGCCCGGAGCATATAAATTCCCGCCGGCAGCATTGATCGCTTTACGGCGTAGTTGGCCGGCCTCGTTCCGCTCAAATGCAAAACAACCGCGCCGTTGGGCTTTACAATCTCCAATTGGTAACGGCCCTGAAAACCTACGGTAATGAGCACGGATTCTTTGTTCAAGGAATATGCCAAACTATTATTTGTAAATACTTTTCCCGCCACAGGCCCCTTGACGGCGACATTATCGTTAAAGAGGACCGATTTGGGGATTATGGTTTTGGCGATCCCCGGCCCTTTGTAGTAAACATTAAGCGCCGGCTTTAAAACTCCCCCGGAGTAAACCGTGGAGTCCATGTAATAATCGAGCGCAATGGGGTAGCAACCGGCGGGCAGCCGTATGGCGCCTGAGCCCCCGGTGGTCAGCGAGTGCGTACCGTCGTTGGCTACAATGAGGTAATCGCCCATAAACAAATTGGCGCCCGCGTCGGAATTGACCGTAAAGGTATAAAGCCCGCCGGTGGGAATGGAAATCGTGCCGTAAAAACGCACCGCGAACTTGTTGTTGCGCCTTGCCATGCCCAGGTTAAAACTGTCCGTGGTCCCGCTTGCTTTAACGGTATATTGGGACCAGTCCTTGCTCTTGACGGAAATCCACGGCGCGCCGTCGTATTCGTAATAGGCGTATTGCAAGCCACTGTGCGAAGGCTTGACAACGCGCGGAACGATTTTATAGCTCTGCGTCACGACGGCGCTATTGCCGGCAATCCCAAAACCGCACGCTTTTAAAACCGTCGATTGTTTAAGCGCAAGCGGCCCCGTATACGCCGTGGAACTGCCGGTGGGGGTCGAACCGTCGAGCGTGTAGCGGATGGTAACGCCGCTTGACGCAAGCGTTATCATGGAAACCAGCACGGAATCAATGCTCGTTCCGCCAACCGGCGTTATCAGCGGAAGATTTTGGTCTGCCGGCGGCGCGGGCATGACGCCGTTAACGCCGTTATAGTAACCGGTCTTCTGCCAGACGTTTACCGATTGGACCGTGAAGGGTGAACTGCATCCATTGCCGAGGATCAGCACCAGATGCTGCGAATCTATAATGCCATAGGTCCACGGATCCATGGTCGTAGGCGAAGAGGGCGCCTGGTTCGTATAGAGCGTCCAGGAAACGCTGTCGGTGGTTTTTTGGTCATCGAAGCAAAAATAACCATGGCCGTTTGTCGTGGCAGTGGCCGGCAACCAGAGAAAAGAGACCTTGTGGTATTGTTTCCAACCCGCGCCCGCGGCATCGATGCCGGGGGCTGCAATACAAAAACTACGCGCTGCGGGCGGCGGCGGTTGGGTTTTATTGACATATGGTATTATTGGGTCGTAGACGCCCGACCAATCGTGAAACGCTCCCCCGTAATAATTCTTGCCCAACCAGGAGGCCACATCATATTCAAAAAAATCGGGTTCAACAAAATGTTCATAACCGCTCGCCTGTCCTACCCATTGGGCCGAATTTAGGCAATGTTCTATTGATATCGACCACCACGCGGGCCAAAAAAAGCCGCTGCCGCTCACCAGATCCGGATCGAACTTAAAGATTGCCTCAAAATATCCGCCGCCGCCAAAAGCCGTACCGACCCAGCCGCCGCCCTTGGAATTTTCGCCGGCGGATGCAATCCCCATTCCGGCGCCGCTATTATTTTTAAGGGTAACGCTGGCGTCGCTATTTAAAGTTACCGTGCTTGCGTCCGAAGGCCCATACCAGAATCTGCTCATATACCAGTTATAGCCAGAATCCATGCTATTGTTAATGTCTACCTGGGCCGCGTCGAAGGTGCTCGAAAAAGTATTGACGGTATAGCCCGCGGCGGCCGCCAGGGGCGGCGGGGCGCTTTGCAACGGGAAAACCGTTACGCAGAGAACGCCAAAGACAAGAAGGTGTTTTATGCCTCCCGAAATTACCGGCCCAAATTGGCGGGCGTGTTTAAGCATTTTTGGATCCATGCAGGTTATTCCCCTTTAGCAACCACAAAACGGCGCGAAAACTGTTGATGGTCGACCTTGACCACGGCATTATACATGCCCGCGGCCAGCGGCCGAACGTCCAGGCGGAACGATGCGCCGGAAATTCTCTGCTGTTTGTAAACCTGCCGCCCCGAAACATTATAAATGGCAATGTCGGCTTGTCCGCTCCGGGAAGCCGGCAGCGTCATGATTATTGCGCTCCTGGACATTGTGATTTTAAGATCCTGTAATGCCGCAGTTTTCGAAACGCTTTGAGGGATTATTGCCGTTTGTTGGATCGGAAGCGCAACACGAAACCCAAATTGGAATATATAATAATCTTGGCCGGGAGAAGTGCTGAAACGAGAAGCGGAGTACGAATAATAGGGATCGTGCCCGGCACAACCGTCGCGGACTACACGGTTGGTACCGGTGGCCGGTCCCGTAGGGTCGGTTTGAGCTTCGGCGGTATAAGGTGCATCCCAATCGTTAACCCACTCCTGGACATTTCCCGTCATGTCGTACAATTTGAAAGGGTTCGAGGATTTTGTGGCTACTTCATGCGGACACTGACAAGCGCCACTGGTTGTTGCATCCCAAGAATACGTTTGATCGCCGGAATAATCATTGCCCCAGAACCAATCCGTAGCCGTTCCCCCGCGGTTGGCATATTCCCACTGCGCCTCCGTGGGAAGACGGTAGCCGTTCTTGGAAAAATCGCATGTCCAGGAAGTCGTATCGTAGCAGGGATCGAGGCTTTCCATCTTGCTCAACGTATTGCAGAACCGGGCCCCGTTGAACCAGTTTACCGGCCACGCAGGGATTAAGGAGTCGGTGGGCGCATTGGCCGGAATTCTGCCCAATACCGCGGCGTATTGTTCTATGGTTACCTCGGTCTCCTGTATTGCAAAAGCACTGACAGTAACCTGGTGTGTAGGGGTCGCGGGATCTGAAAAGCCGCTTTTGCCGCCCATGGTAAAGGTCCCCCCCGGAATATTTATCATTTTGATCGGTCTTTTAAGATTCGCAAGTTTTGCCGGTACGATCGGACCGGTGCCGCTTGAGCCGGCCGTGAAGGTAACGGTATTATCGGTGCTGGTGGAGGCGACGTTGGCATTGTTGGAAGCATCATGCGCCACGCCCGCGGCAATGGTCGCGGTGACCGTGCCGGTAGCTGAAGTCATGCCGGTTACGGCGACGTTATAGGTCGCGCCGCTGCCGGTAATTGCTTTTGTCAAGGTCGGGCCGCCCGTGGTAGCCAGGGTCACATCACTGGCGGCAAAGTCCGTTACCGCCGCGCTGAAAACCACGGTAAAATTAATGGTTGACCCGCTCGTGGGATCGGCCTGGCCGGATGCTTGATTAATGGTAACGGTCGGGCCTGAGCCGCCGGTCGTGCCGCCGGTTACTTCACGCACCTGGAGCCCGTTGATTACAGGACCCTTATCTCCGCTGCCGCCTTGTGTTCCGGAAAAAGTCAGCACCGGAGCAGTCGCACCGGCTGTAAACGTCCCGATTACATATTGGCCGGGCCCCGTAGTATTGGTTTTGTTTTTGTCCAGCACGACCGAGTCCCCGCAGGTTATCGTCGTGTTGCCGCCATCGTAATAAGAGTCGCAAGACCAGATTTGGATCTGGTAGTTATGGCCGCTTGTCAAGTTATTGAGCGAGATCGTATATTTATCGGCATAATCTACAAAGAGGCCCGCTTGAAGTATATCGCCATAACTACCGGTAATGCCATCCGGAGTTCGAAAAGCCATGATGTCGATGCCGGGAGCGATACTGCCGCTTACGGGGGCAATGGTAAGATCATAGGGAGAAGTGCCGACATTTGTAGAGCTGCCGGTTCCTTTAAATAGCACGCCGTTTAGGGTGTGGTCCGTGCCTCGCCAGACATAGGCGTATTTTAGCGTTCCCGTTGTGCTGACATCGGTGCTGTCTTTAACATACGCCGGGCTGCCCCAGGTGATCGTGGCGGCAAAAACGGATGCCACATTCAAACAAACGACCATTGCAATAAAAGCCGCGACGCAACCTATTCTTCGCGGGATTGGATTTAAAATTCCCATACAAAACCCCTCTCTTAAAAATTTTGAAAGCTTTGCCGACACAGAAACCAAAACCAACGCCGGACGGCTGTTTTTATTAGTTCAAGGTCACAAGTTTTGTTAATTTCTTCCCCGCCATTTCGGCCGACTTTAAAATGTAAATCCCCGTCCGCGCGCTTTGGGGCAATGTACCGTTTTCGGAAATTCCGAGAAGACGGCCGCGGAGATCGTATATCCTCGCATTCTGTAAATTATTGGCCGTCGTGGCGATATTTTTGTTGGTGGCGATTACGCCGGTCCCGGTTACTTCCCGCACCTGCAGCCCGTTGATTACGCCGGCTTTATCGGCCCCTGCGGTGTACGTTCCGGAAATAGTCAGCACCGGAGCGGTCCCGTCGGCGGTGAATGTTCCGATTACGTATTGACCTGGTCCGGTCATGCCGGTCTTGTTTTTGGACAAAGTTACCGAGTTTCCACAGACAATGGTCGCGGTACCGCCATTGTAGTAAGAATCTTCGGACCAGATCTGGAGCATATAGGCATGACCGCTTGTCAAGTTGTTGAGCGTTATCGTGAACGTGATTGCAAAATCGGTAAATACGGCGCTCGGAAGAAATACCGTTGCATACTGACCGGTTACGCCGTCGGGAGAGCGAAAAAAAGTGCCTACGCCGGGCCATCCCGAAGTGTTGGAAGCAAGAACAAGATTATAGGGAGAAGAAGCGCCCACATTCCCTGCACTCAAAGTACCCGTAAAGGTCACGCCGTTTATGGTAACGTTCTGCCCGCTCCAGCTATAGGCATATTTTAAGGTCCCGGTCGTGCTGACGTCGCTACTGTCCTTAACGTACGCCGGCGTGCCCCAGGTGATCGTGGCGGCAAAAACGGATACCACATTCAAACAAACGGCTATCGCAATAAAAGCTGCAATGCAACTTATTCTTCGCGGGATACGATTAAGAATGGTCATACAAACCCTCCCTTTTAATTTTGAATTTTTAATACCAGGTTACGAGTTTTGCAAATTTATTTCCGGTCGCGTCGGTTGCCCGGAGCATGTAAATGCCCGCCGGCAGGGTCTTGCGGTTTATAGTGTACTTCACAGAATTCATGCCGTTAAATCGCAGGGCGGCCGAACCGTCGGGCCTTACGATTTCCAACCGGTGGCGGCCGGGCAGTCCCACCGTAACAACCAGGCTTTCCCGGTCCATCTTAAATGTCAAGGCATTGCGTTCGACCGTTTTTAGCGCCGCAGGCGCGGTCACGCCCACCGTCTGGGACGTTACCGCGGGAAGAGTAACGGGAATAACGCCGTCCTTGCCGCCGGTATTGTCGGCTTTCTGCCACACGTTCAACAATTGAACGGTCATGCCCGGAGAATGCGTGTCGGCCAGCACCAGCACCAAATGCTGCTGGTCGAGAACGCCGAACTTCCAGGGAGCGTTCGGCGGCGGGGTCTGGTTGGTAAATTGCGACCAACTAACGCTGTCGATCGTGGCTTTGTCATCATAGTAAAAAACCAGATAGCCGTTCTTGGATGATGTGGCCGGGACCCATAAAAACCCATATTTGTGAGATGCGGTAAAATCAGTATTGGCCGGCAAATTAATAAAACTATTCACGTTAAAATTGGAGGCCTGATAAATGTAATAATATGGTTGCCTGCCGTAAAGCTCACGCACCAGGGCCCTGTATTGGGGAGGATGAACGTCATGATAATCCAGCGCATCAATTTCCATAAAATGTTCTTCGCCGGCGCCGCCGCCGACCCAGGACAAGCCCGGCAAATTCGCCATTTTCTCAATCGACATATTCCACCAACCCGCGCCGCCTGCGCCCGCGGTATAATTGGGGTCATTAATCTTTACGGTCAATTCAAAATAACCGCCGCCGCCGAACACCGTGCCGACCCAACTGGTATCGCCTCCCGTAATCTTCTGGCCCGCAGTTAGAATACCGCCATTGGTATAGGTAGGAACGCCGCTGCCGTCATAGGGATATATCGATTGGGGAACTCCTTGCGTCGTAAGCGTGGCGCTTTTATCGCTGTTCAAGGTGATCCCGGAAGCAGGCTCCGGTCCCCAGCCAAAAAACCGGCTGAGGTACCATTTATAACCGGAATTCTTGGTGTTTTTCATGTCCACCTGGGAGCTGTCGAACGTGCTCGAAAAGGTATTCACCGTAAAACCCGCCGCCGCGGCCTGGGTTGGAGCGGCAGCTTGGGTTTGAGAAACCCCTACACAGAGGAACAGAACAAGGAAGCAATATTTTAAACCGTTTAATAGTCTGCGCATAGAGCGCCCCTTTTGTAAATTACACTTGTCTGATTTCCGGATTTTTTCTCCGGGATGGCCATGACTCCATCGGGCCAAATGCCATTCGTGCATTCAATATATCTACAAAAACCTGACCCGGCAACAGGCTATAAATTAATATTATTAGAGTTAATGTAACAGGTAATAGCGGAAGGACGATAAAAAATGCGGCTAAAGATATCATAAGTAAATTTAGCGCATGAACACGGGCGGCTTGACGATGCTCAGGCCGTTAATCTTGATTTTTGCGACATACCACCCGGTTATTTTCGCCTGTGTTGTTTCCGTCCGCGCCGCTTACCGCAGCACAACCCGGAACCCGTAGAATGAGTGCTCCATGCCCGCATTGTAGGCAAGCCGATCGGCTGAACCGTTG
>JAQUMP010000089.1 GCA_028718065.1 Chitinivibrionales bacterium
GGATAATATCGTCGCCGCGTTCAAAGGCATAGCCGAGAACACCGGCGCCCGACCATTCGATCCGTCCCGCCGAAGTGTGGCCTTCCAGCAAATAGCTCATGGCGGCAAACGCCGGCGCTATAGGCTTGGGACAAACCTTGTCGGTCTGAAATTCAATTTTTGGGTTGATATTATAGTAGAATCCAAAACCGGGTTCGCCCCAGTAATCGGCGCAATAAAAAGATATATTTACCTTCCACCCTTCGCCGAGCATCATGAGATTGGAGCGGACCACAAACCGCGCCTGGGAAACCTCCTGGTCCTGTTTTTCGTCGGTTCTTACGCCTTGTTCGGTGCCATACAGGGGGAACTCGCGGCCGCCGCCATAACGGTGCGCAGCCTGCTTGAGCGCAGTGATCTGGTCGAGGAGATTGTTGCGGTCGGGGTCCGCGCAGTACGGATGTTCCGAAATGCCGTCGAGGTATTTAAGCAGGCCCGCCTTGAATGTTTCGATCTGCCAATCTGTCAACATCGATCCGCCGGTCGGGCCGAGCACCACCGCCTTGGGGTCGGCTTTATGGATGGCCGGATAAGCCAACTTATAAATACGGATTAAATCATCGGCGGTGGCCTTAAAACCCCAGGGATATTCGGTTTCCCAGGTTATCTGGTACAAATGATACTTGCGATCGGGATAGTTTTCGCTATAGGCCTTTACCGCTTCGCGGCAATATCGTACCCAGGCGGAATCGGCCTTGGGATTAAGCACGCTTACGTGTTCTTTCGGGTCGCCCGCAGGCATGGCCCATGCCGGCACCTGGTACAAGGTCGGGAGCGTATAAACTTTCCAGATATTCCCTTTGTAAGTACACCCTTCTACGGCCGCCGAATGCTCCGGGAACTTCCGCCCCTGCTTAAGCGCGGCTTCCCGGCGGGCAGCGAATTGTCCGCTTGAATCCGGTTCGTTATGTGACCACATATAATCGGTCCCGTTTGCCCCCAGCACCCAGCGAACGCCGAGAAAGGGCAAGAGGTTTGTTTGCGTATTAAACCCGCCCTGCAGGCCGAAAAAAGTCTCCTGCTCGGGATAAAGAACGCGTTTGTTCGGGTCCGGAACAATGCAGTAGGTGCAAATCCCGGCCGGACGGCTGCCGAGCTTGGCAAGCGTTTCGCCGGTTGACAATTTGGAATAGACACGGTAGAAGCCCAGACGCGCATTGGGGCCGTACACGGACACGACGCCGTTTCCATTCGATGGAACATTTTTTTCTATATGGGAAACCAGCGAATCGTGCTCGTCTTTAATATCGAGGATTAGTTTGGCCGTAGCGGTCGCTTCCGCAACGGTAAAATCCAAGCGCACTGAGTCGCCCAGAACAAAAGTGCTGTTGTTGTCGTGCGACGTTGCAACGGTAAGGACGGCCGCATTCAGCAGCGCCGCAGCGGGCAGGCATACCAATATTCCGGCGATTGCAAAAAAATGTCTTATGGTGAGCAATGGCCGCTTCCGGATTAAAACTATCATAGAACGCTCCCGGGTGATAAAGGGTTTAAATTTCTGCGGAAAAAAAATATAGCTCTTTTAAGGCGGCTTGTCAAAGAATCTCTTACAAAACCGACAATGAGCGGAGAACCTATCCGAAGTAATTCAAATACGCCTCTGCAATTTCGCCTTTTCCCCTCGCTGAATCATAGGCGCCGGTCGCTGTAATCGTATTGCCGCCGGATATGATAGTAACGGCATTGGCCTTAAGATTTATTCGCGTTATGCCGTAGGAAGCAAGATTTTTAAGCTCATCGCCGGTAGAAATTCCATCCCGGTTTTTATCCTGCCATAGGTAAAGGTTGTTAAAAACGGCGTCATTACTGTCGATAAAACCATTATGGTCGCCGTCGTATTTGGCAAGTTCCTCAAAACCGCTTTTGGCGCCATTCTGATCGCCAAATAATTCTTTACCGTTGTCGATTATGCCGTTACTGTTTTTATCATAAACCAGGATGCCATCCTGCGGGGCAATCCAGGACACGTTTTCTTTTTGACCGTCGCCGTTAATATCAAACCGGACACCTTGACCTTTGGTAACATCGGTAAGTTGTACGCCGTTACTGCCAAGATCAAAGATAAGCGGATCGGAGGATTTTACCTCTTGCTGTGTGGTTGTCGCTTTAAAATGCACGACCGCTTCGTGCTCAATCGTAACCGTTACGGTTGATCCGTCGGCGTTTTTGAGCGTTGCCGAAGCGCTGCTTTTTTCCGCGGCGTAAAGTTCGATTGCGGTTTGGGAAATAGTGACCGTATCGGACTTTGACGCCGCCTGATTATCCTGGCCGATTGTTTTAATTTTGTCCTGGGGATTTTTTTCTTTATCTTTATAAAACAAGGCCTCGATTATGCGTTTTCGCAGAGACATTTTAGGATCAAGCGAGGTGTCCAGCTCATCGCTGTAATTCTGCATGTCCTGGATTATTTTGTCGCTGAACGAAGGCGGAGCCATGGCGGCAGGCGAATCAATATTCATAAATCCCTCCTTGGATTATTTTATTTCGTCCCTGATATATCCTTATGATAGTTCGCAAAAGCAATGTTCGGGCACGCAAAGTCCGCCAGAAAACCCATCCGGCTTCCTTTGCAAGAAAATGTAATCTTAATTTATTAGGCTACAATAAGCATTTTCATTACAGGATATAAAGGGCGGCAGCCCTTTCCAAAAATTATCGGAGCTGTTCGTATATTACTTATCGGCAAAATTAAAGCAGAAGTTTAAGTATTAATAGAGGTTTGAGAATATATTTATCATCAGGAGCGGGATATATGGAAAAAATAAAACTCGGATGCACGGGCCTGATCGTAAGCCGGTGCGGCTTCGGCGCGCTGCCGATTCAACGGGCGCCAATGGACGAAGCCGTGCGCATCCTGCGCAAAGCATACGATAACGGCATTGACTTTTACGACACGGCCCGCGGCTACTCCGACAGTGAAGAAAAAATCGGCAGGGCGCTCAGCCGGGTCCGGTCCAAAATCGTCATTGCCACCAAAAGCGGGGCCGCTAACCGCAAAGACCTGCTTGCGCAGCTTGAGACAAGCCTCTCAAACCTCAAAACCGATTATATCGATATTTTACAGCTCCATAATCCGCAGTCCCTGCCTGATCCGCGCGACCCGCAAAGCCCCTACGCCGGGCTGCTTGAGGCGCGGCAAAAAGGAATGGTGCGGTTCTTGGGGCTCTCCAACCATAGCCTGGATATCGCTACGCGCGCCGCGACTTCCGGCCTTTTCGACACGGTGCAGTTTCCGCTCAGCTCGCTTTCTTCTGATACCGATTTGTCAATTATAAAGGTCTGTAAAGACCGTCGGGTCGGGCTGATTGCCATGAAGGCCATCGCCGGCGGGCTCATTACGGATATCGCCTCCACGTTTGCTTTTTTGCGGCACTATAATAATGTACTACCCATTTGGGGTATCCAGCGCGAGAGCGAATTGGATATGTTTCTTGAACTTTCGGCTCATCCGCCCAGGCTGACCCAAAAATTATGGGAAGTCATCCGCAAAGACCGGAAAGAACTCGGCGGAAAATATTGCAGGGGGTGCGGTTATTGCATGCCTTGTCCGGCGGGCATTCCCATTGCCATGGCCGCCAGAATGTCCTTTCTCCTGCGCCGCGCGCCGTACCAATATTTTCTGGGTGAAGAGTGGAGAAAAAACATGCTGGCAATACGGGATTGCAAACAATGCGGGCAGTGCACCAAGCAATGCCCCTATCATCTTGACACACCGAAAATCCTCAAATTTATGCTGGCGGACTACGAGAAGTTTTACGAGGAACACCGCCCTTAAGACCCCAATACCCGATACGGTATAAAGGCATTTAAAAACACTGCTCATATACCCTAACGGGGATAAAACGCAGCGTTACTTCTGATACACATGCACCCAATCCACATAAATGGGCCAATTGTTTGCCGTTCCAATAATAACCAAGTTGTTTTGCTGGTCAAGAATACTATACGTCCCAACCGGGCAGGTCCCTCCGGCCGGCAGCGGATTGGGCATGCCCGTGGCCGAATATTTCTGGTCCCACATGGGGACATTGTCAAGATACCAGGTAACTTCACCGGGCTGCCACAGGCATCCATAAATATGCCACTGGTTTAAATCGAGCCAAGGATACAGCGGCGCGCCATAACCGGCGGTAACGTGTTCATATTCACCCGAGTTAGTCCAATCGTGCAGGGTGCTAAAAAACCAACTGCTATAAACGGTATCCGGTCGGGACATGGCCTCAAAAAAGTCAAGTTCGTTCCAGCGAGTGTTATTGGTGCCATTACAATGCTCAAGCGGCATGCTCCACCATGCGGGCCACCCCTTTAACCCCTTGGTCGCTCCGATTTTCGGGTCAAAATGCATTCTCATTTCAAAATAAGCGAACTGGAACGTTTTACCGGTATTTCCTTTTACGCTATAGGTTGAAAGTCCCCAATTCATGCCATCCTGCGCGGCTAAAGTAAGCACCGAGTTACTGACACTATATTGATCTTTTGTCGTGGATGAAGCTCCCCAAGGTTCGTCCGCGTACCACTTGAACCCCGGTGCTCCGGTTATATTTGTGTCTATGGTACCAAGCGAATTAAAATCATCGGAGAACACCAAGTTAGTATATCCCACGGCCGCGGCCGCCGCCGGAACGCCGTTTACATTTGCGGGACCGGGGGCGCAGGTATAGGATATGACCATGCCGTTGGTAACGGAACTCGTCAGCACCGCCTTTTTTGATCCGTAGCAGCCGCGCAGCGAAAAAATAAGCGTGTCGGTAAAGGTCGCCTGACTTATCGCGCGTTTACTTAAGGGAACAGAAACCGCCGCTTCCGATTTAAAAGACGCGGCGCCATGCATACCCAAAGAAATATTTTTAAGATTATAGTTTTGACCCCGGATATTCATCCGGTAACAATAAACGCCGGACGCTGCCTTGCCTAATAAAACCGTAAATGCGCCCGCATGATACTCTCTTTGAAATAAAGCTATAAGCTTGCCCTGCATGGAATAACCTTTAATTACAACCGGCCCCGGGCGATCGAGGGCAAAAACAAGAGCGCCATTGCCGGCTATTTTTGGTGTTGAAAAACTGTTTTCTTTTTTTTCGCTTTTAATAACACCCGCCGGCGTGCCGAAAAGGAAAGCGCCCGCGATATCGGTAGAATCCACAAGATTGCTTCCCACGAGCCGCACGGCGACATTTTTTATGGGAGCGCCGGTAATGCTGTCTACCACGATGCCGCTTATGCTCATGCCTGAGGCTTGACAAAGCAAGGCTGTGGTTGCAAGAAAAAAAAGCGTTTTAGCGTTTAACATGCCACACCATACCTTTCGCATTGGGGAATATTTCTGCCGTTAATAAAGAATATACTTTATCGCATGAGAAATGCGACTTCCTCGTTGGTATGCATGAGCCGGTTTGCCAATACGCTCACAAAAAACCGGTGCAGGGCCGCGGCCAGGTCAAGCTCCTTTTCCTCGATGGCTTTAAATGCCGTTTCCGAAAGCCGGAACAGCACGCTCTCCTTTTCGGCCACGATCGTTGCCGATCGCAGGCCGCCAAGATAAAGCCCCATCTCGCCGATGACCGTGCCCGCGCCCATGGAACGCAGCCGTTTGCGGGCGGCAACGCCGGGGATTTCGAGCAGCGCCGCGACCTCGCCCGATTCCACAAAGTAAAGATTTTCGCTCGGCGCTCCCTGCTTGAATAAAACAAACCCGGCGTCCACCTTCAAGCGTTCCAGATAACCCATCAGACGCGGTAGTAAATCCGGCCGCCCAAATAGGCCCGAAAAATAATCCTTGAAGGTGTTGGTTTTTTCGGCCTCGGCGGCGCCCGCGGCCGCAATGATTTTGTCCTCGCACCAGCCAAGGGCATAGTCCAGGTCGGGAAAAACAATACCGCACGACGCGTGCCCGTCGACCTGCGCGGAGAGCGCCGCGGCGCACCGGCCCTGCTCCAGCAGGTTGCGGACATCTTCCTTAAGATTGACAAACAGGACCGTGACCCGCTTAAGCCGCGCGCCCTGCAACAATTTTGAAAAACTGAGGATCGAGGATGAATCCAGGCCGGTGACCCCGGCAAAATCGAGGATGATATACCGCACCGGCACCACTGCCGCAGCGGCAAGCTTATCCTGAAAATGGACCAGCAGCGGATAGGCGCTGCCGAAAAAAATATACCCCTGCAGCTTGACAATGTAAATGGCGTCACCCTGCTCGTGCAGCAAATTTTGCTGTAAAAATGAACGCTCGACGTTACTGTGACAATTCGCACGCGTAAAGGCTTGGCGGATGGCGCCGCTGCGGCTGTAGTTAACGACAAAAAGCATGCAGGCGATAACCAGCCCGCTGCCGACGCCTGCCAAAAAACCGTACAGCGCAATTACAATGATAATCGCCCACACCAACAGATAATCAAACCGGGAGAGTTTTGAAAAACCGTCCCACACCCATTCCAAAAGGAGCGATAACCCCAGGTAAAGCAGCAACCCCCCAAGCACTACACGTGGAAACAGGCTAAAGACCTGGGCCCCGAACAATAGCAGAATCCCGCACAGGACCGCGGCGCTCACCCCGGCAATGCGGTTGGTGGCCCCGGCTTTAAAATTTAAAATCGTACGGCTCAAAGCGGTACAGCCGGCCAGCGCGCCCAGCGGCGCGGCGATAATATTGGCGATGCCTGCGGCCTTGAGCTCGCGGTCGAGTTCCACGTCGCGCAGAGTGGTGAGTTCGATGCTGGCGGCATTCAGCAGAATCACGATAGCCGCCACGATCATGAGCGCGGCGATGTTTGCGGCATTGGGAAGAAGAGCGGAAAGATCGAGCGCGCCGGGCTGTAGCGCCCCCAGAGTGCGCATGAACACATCGGCGGGAAAGGCCGAAAGCAGCCATCCGTCCTGGGTTGCCTGATGCGGTGAAATCCGCAGGGTGAACAGGATGATATGACAAACGATAATCGCGCCGATCAACATGCACGGCATCACCAGAAAATGATGAAACCTGCGCAATACCACCAGCATTAACAGCGCAAAAAACAAACCGGGCAGCCAATGGATCAAAGCGGGCCCAGCCGCAAGCGTCGGCAGCGTTTTGAGCGAAAAACCGACGCCGCACATTACTTTAAACGAACCCCGCGCCAGAATAAGCCCGGTGCCCGCCAAAAAACCGCCGACGACCGGATAAGGAATGTAGCGGATCCAGTGTCCGAGGCGATAGCGGCCGACAAAAAAAAGGAATATCCCGGTGAGTAAAGTACTTGCCGCCAGACTGAACCACAGCATCGTGAAGAGCGATTGCGTCCGGCCGGCGCTTTGCGCCACGGTTGCGGCCGCGATAAGGGCGATAATCGCGGAAATATTGGCGTCGGGTCCGGCGATGGAGAGCGGCGAAGAACTGCGCAAGGCCACCACCAGCCCAATGACCGTCGCGCTGATGATCGCGCTCACGATTCCCAGTTGTAAATAATTCTCGCCCGTACCCGAAAAAATAAGCGTGGCGTAGGAAATGCCGGCGATAACGGTCATGAGCGCGCAGATGCATCCCGCGAAAACATTGGAAAATATCGCCGGGGAGGTGGTCGGTGGTTTCATTGGTTTTTTATCCTGCCGTCGCGGGCGGTGCGGTTTTTGCCTTGAGGGCGCCCTTGAAATCGCCGGAATTAATGGCGAGTTCCTTGAGTTTTTTAACGAGATAGGGCCGATGCATTCCGGCGGACTTTGAGGCCTGGTTTACATTGCCGTTAAATTTCTGCAGCAATTTTGTAAAATAAAGGTGGTCGAAATCCCCGACGATTTTATCCTTGGCCTCGTAATAGGGCAAATCGAGGTTGGGGCCGCCGTCCTTGATTTTCATCACCGACATTACGGTTTCGCGGTTGATGTTTTTAAGACCGAGCGCGGCCGTGCAGAGGTAATTGACGGTATGCTTGAGCTCGCGGATATTGCCCGGCCAATGGTGCCCCGCTAAAAGCGCCATGGCGTCGGCCGTAATATGGCGCGGGACGCGCGAATCTTTTTGCGAATTTAAAAAGTGGCACACCAGCGGCGGGATATCCTCACGGTATTCGAGCAGCGGCTTGGTAATAATAATGGCCCCTTTAAGCCGGAAATAGAGGTCTTCGCGAAACAAGCCTTCTTCCACCATGTCTTCCAGGTTAAGGTTGGTGGCGCTGACAATGCGCAGGTCTACCATTTGTGAAGCGGTCTCGCCGATGCGCAGATATTCGCCGGTGTCAAGCACCCGCAGCAGCTTGGCCTGCACGTTGAGCGAGAGCTCGCTGATTTCGTCCAAAAAAAGCGACGATTTGTCGGCGCTGGCGATAATGCCGTGCTTCATCATATTCGCGCCCGTAAATGCGCCCTTGGCATAGCCGAAAAATTCGGATTCTTCCAGATGTTCGGGGATCGCGGCGCAGTTGATGGTTACCAGCGAGCGTTCGCTGCGCCCGCTGCAGCGATGGATGGCGTTGGCGATCACCTCTTTGCCGGTGCCCGAAGGTCCCTGGATTAAAAGCGGAAAATCGCCCCGCGCCAGGAGGCGGATCTGGGCGCGCAGTTCGTTCATATAAACGGAGTTGCCGATAAGCCCCAGATCGTCCTTTTTTTTACCATCATCGTCCGGACGGCCGGTTTCCTGAAATAGCATTTTCTGTTTTTGCAGCGCGCCGAGCACCGAAAATTTAAGCTGGTGCGCCGTAAACGGCTTAATGAGCAGCGAACTTATTTCGAGTTCTTCGATGGTTTTTAAGGCGTCGGAGTTCGGATGGCCGGTCACCAGCATAATACCGGTGCGGGGATAATGAGTCCGGAAAAAACGGGCAAGCGCGATACCGTCTTCTTCCGGCATTTTCCAATCGGTAATCAGTAAATGGTAGGGTTGCTCCTGCGCGAAGGCTTTGGCTTCGGCGGCGGAGGCGGCCGTTTTAACGAAAAAACCGTCGACCAGCAGGTAACCCTCGATGATCTGACGGATATATTCCTCGTCGTCAACAACGAGAATCGCCGGGGTTTGCTCCATAAGCATTGCTCGCATTGTCATTTAATGGTGCGCAAACCCGTGCCGAACTCCATGGCGCAAATGACCTCGGATTTTTCCACCGCCTCTTCGGCCATCGAAAAAAAAGAGTCCAGATTTTCGGGGTCAACATTCAATATTTCGCCCGCGCTGCGGTCCAGGGATGCTATGGCGCCTTCAAACGACCCAACTTTTCCGTTGCAGAGCATATATTCGGCAAAGTAGGCCGCGCTCGCAATCCGGCGCGAATGTTCGGGCGCCCGGAGCGGCGCGTGATGGTTGCGAACGCCGGCGATTATCGCGGCGTCAAGTTTCCAGAGCTCGATGATAACGCCGCCGAGCACATAATGCGCCTCCTTGCCGGCAATGGTTTTTTCGGCCTCAAGAAAGGATATTTCCTTTTCCAGGGCGTATGAGATAATGCGTTCGAATTCCGTATGAAAAAACTGGTCGTAAATGAGAATGCCGATGTCGTGCAGCAAACCCGCCAGAAAGTAGGTCTGTTTTTCCTGCTCCGAAAACGTATGCGTAACACCGTGGGAACCGATGATCTGGCACAGATAGGCCGCCATGAGGGAGTGGCGCCAGAATTCTTTATAGTCAAGAATATTCGATGTGCTCGAAAAATGTTTTATGCAGCACATCGCCACGGTAATGTTGCGGATTTCGTTTAAGCCGAGGCGCACCACGGCCTGCGGAACGGAGGCGATGCGGGTCGCCGCCGTGGGATGGTAAAAGGAGGAGTTGGCGACCTTGAGCACATTGGCGGCCAAAGAGGGGTCC
>JAQUMP010000090.1 GCA_028718065.1 Chitinivibrionales bacterium
TGACGCCCAGATCGTAAAGCGGCACGATATTGGGATGCGCCAGATCGGCGGTCGTGACCGCTTCCGATAAAAATTCCGTCTTGCGGCGCTCGTTATTGCCCACCCCAGGCTTCATCATCTTGACAGCCACGACACGGTCGCACGAGGTCTGCAGCGACTCAAACACCAGGCCCATGCCGCCTTCGTCTATCTGCCTGAGCAGTACAAAATCGCTGGGCGTTGCGGCCGGGCCATCGCTGCCGGCCATGCTGCGCGTCTTGAGAAACAACGGTGAAAGCGCGCCGGAACCATGGTCGGCGGGCCGGATGGTCATGCCGGGCGTATGGTCGGGAGATAAAGAGGCGGACCAGAGCGCTGCAATGGCCTGCTCATCGACATCGCGGAGGATAGGTATAGCCGTATTGGGCGGCAATTTTTTATCGGGCCCTGGTTCGGCGTCGAATATTTCATTACTAATTGACATGATTTTCCCGGCCGGTGCGGCTATGCATTAAAATCGCCATAACCAATTTTACTATGGGAATTAAATAACCGCAACATTTGCCATAACCACCCTTGATTTACCCTCCATGCCTTTGTATTTTCATCTAACACCGCACAAAACAGGAAAACGACTGCCCATGAAACCAATTAAAACCTTCGGCCTGGTAACCTTCAAGCGCTCGGCCAAAATCCGGCAGGTGCTGGACGATATCATCCGCTGGGCCAAGGCCGCCAACGTGCGCCTGATCGTGCATTCGCTCATGAAAGATCTGGCCGCCGAAGGGCTCACGCTCACCCAGAGCGAAGCCGAGCTGGTTGACAAAAGCGAAGCCCTGGTTTCCATCGGCGGCGACGGGACGTTTCTGGCCGCGGTGCACATAGGGAAATTTTCGGAAAAGCCCGTGGTGGGCATTAACGTGGGCGACCTGGGTTTTTTAACGGACATCAGCGCCGAACATATTACCGAAAACTTAGACAAGATCCGTCAGGGTGATTACCATATTGTAAAGCGCATGATCCTGGAGGCCAAAGTGCTGCGCCGGGGCGTTACCCTGCACACGCTGTATGCCTTAAACGACGTATATATCAATCGCGCCGGCAAGCCCAAGCTCACGGCCATTGCGGCCTGGCACGGCGAGGATTTTATCACCTGTTTTCAGGCCGACGGCATGATCGTGGCTACGCCCAGCGGCTCCACCGCCTATTCGCTGGCCGCGGGGGGGCCGATCATCGATCCGAGCGTGCGCGCCTTTTTGCTTACGCCCATCTGCCCGCATTCGCTCACGGAGCGCCCGCTGATTGTCCCCTGCGACAAGTCCGTTAAGCTCCAGGTGCGCCAACCCAATGCCGAGGTGTTTTTAAGCACGGACGGCTTTGAGCCCGTGGCGCTGAGTTACGAGGACGAAGTGGTTATCACCGGCGGCGCCGCGGTGATTAATCTTATCCAGGTGTCGCAACGTTCCTTTTTTGAACTGCTGCGCCAGAAACTCTCCTGGGGCAAGGATTTTAAAACCCGGGACGCGCTGCCGTGACCACCATTACCGAGCTGCACATTAAAAATCTGGCCTTGATCGAAGACCAGTCGGTGGCTTTTGACGACGGTTTTTCGGTTTTTACCGGCGAGACCGGCGCGGGCAAATCGATCCTGGTCGGGGCGATTGGTTTACTTCTGGGAGAGCGCGCATCCAGCGAGATGGTGCGGGCCGGCCGCGAGGAGGCCGAAATTTCGGGCGTGTTCGACTGCCGCGACGCCAGCGGGCCGCTGGCCGGCCGCATCCGGGAATTCGGGCTCGACCCCGAAAACGAGGGCGCGCTGATCGTGCGGCGCACCATCGGTCGTTTGGGCAAGAACAAAGTTTATATCAACCAAATCCCCGTGCCGCTCACCACGCTTAAAAACATCGGCGACGCCTTGATAGATTTTCACGGCCAGCACGAGCACCAGGCGCTCTTGCAGCCGGAAGAGGCCCGCATCGTTGTCGACGGCCTGGCGGCTGTTGCGCCGGTCAAGGAACGCTATTCGGCGGCTTACGGTGCCCATCAAGCGGCGGCTTCGGCGCTTGACGCGCACGATAGCGCCATGACCGCATTGTCGGCGCGGCGCGATATGCTGGAGTTCGGCTACCAGGAACTGGCCGCCTGCAAACTTGAACCGGGTGAAGAGGCGAAACTGGAGGAGGAGATAAAGCTTCTCTCCACGACCTCCGAGCGCCGTGAAGCGGTGGCGGAGATAAACGCCCTTTTAAGCGAAGAGCCCAAGCCGCTCACCAGCGGCAGCGCCATTATAATAAAGCGCCTTGAATTTTTAAGCCGATTGGACCCTTCGGTAGAACCGTGGATTGCAGACATTAAAACCGCCGCGACAACATTTACGGAACTCGAACGTTTTTGCGGCGTTTATCTTGAGGACAACGGCCTTGCCGATCCCGGGCGCCTTGACATTTGCAACAGCCGCCTGGCCAAGATTCAGCGCCTCAAGAAAAAATACCAGTGCAGCGGCGACGAGCTGATCGCCTGCCGCGACAAGATAAAAGGCGAACTTGACGCCCTGCAAAACAGCGCGGTGGACCGCTCGGCGCTTGCGAAACAGGCAGAGGAGGCCAAGGCGGCATGCGTTGCTCTGGGCCTTAAGCTGCGCGCCGCGCGCACTGCCGCCGCCGCGCGGTTCGATAAACAAGTGAGCGAAGTCATGCAGCGCCTTGGGTTTACGGGCGGGCTTTTGCAGACCTTTTTGCACGAAACCGAAGAACCTTCCGAGCAGGGGCTGGAGACCCTGGAATTTCTGGTGCGCACCAATCCGGGCGAGCCGGTATTGCCGCTTATCAAGATCGCCTCGGGCGGCGAAATTTCGCGCCTGATGCTGGCGATAAAAACCGTGCTGGCCGGCGCCGAGGGGGTCCCTATTTTAATCTTCGACGAAATCGATTCTGGCATCGGCGGGCTCCTGGCCAACGACGTGGGCGCGGCGCTCCTGGCGCTGGCCGCAACACACCAGGTGCTCTGCATTTCGCACCTGCACCAGATCGCCACGCGCGCCCATCATCACTTTAAGGTATTCAAACAAACCGAGGGCGAGCGCACGGTAACGCGGGTGGAAAAGCTTTCGCGACCGCAGCAGGTGGCCGAGGTCGCGCGCATGATGGGCGGCGAGAGCGACATTTCCAAAAAGTTCGCCGCGGAATTGCTAAGGGGGAAGAACGGCTGAAATCTTCCGCAGCCGGACCTCTCCCGTTCCGTTTATGCCTTGATCTCAATCTTTTTCGGTTTTGCTTCCTCCTTTTTGACCACCTTGACTTCCAGCAGTCCGTTTTCGAGCCTGGCGCTGATATTGTCCTTGTCATAGTCGTCGGACAACTGGAACGCCCGGTAGTAATTGCCCACATTATACTGGCGCACCACGGCGGCTTCGGGCTCTTTGTAGCTGTTTTTGCCCTTTATAATAAGGGTATTGGTTTCATCGACCGCGATGGTCACGTCGCCTTTATTGACGCCGGGGAGATCCACGGCAAATATCACCTCGTCGTCCGAAGCGTAAATGTCAACGTCCGGGCTGTAGGCCGCTCCACTGAAATTCATCTGCTCGGCGGCAGTCGTCCCGACTTCCTGTTTTTCTCTTTTTTGAATTTCGGTCATCATACAAGCCACCTCCTTCCTTATCTGGCTTCAATGGTTATGGTTTTCGGTTTGGCTTCTTCGGATTTTGGCAGGGTCACGGTCAATATTCCGTTCGTAAACGAAGCGCCGATTTTTCCCTGGTCTATCTTGGTCGGGATCCGCAGGACCTTTTCAAAATTTCCCAGGGCCCGCTCCTGACGCACCACGGCCATTTTTTTGACATTCGCCGGCCCTTCCTGCTTGCCGGTAATGGTCAAACTGTTGTCGGAATAGGTTATGGAAACATCATCCTTGGTCATGCCGGGCAGTTCGGCCGTTACCACGATATTCTCCCGGCTGTCATAAATATTGGTAAGCGGATAAGTGGACGATGGACCGCTTCTCCCATAATTTGAAAAAAGGGCGTTCATTTCCCTCTGCAGCCGTTCAATTTCACTCCATACATCAACGTTCCACAACATATAAACCACCTCCTCTTAAAAAGTTTTGTTAATTGACCTTGATTTGAACCGTTTTTTTTGCGCTTTCGGTTTTCGGCAGCGTTACCGTAAGGACTCCGTTGCGGTCAAACCAATCATCATTCCATGGCGCAACCGCATTGTTCTCCTTCTGCCTCCATGGAATTAAGCTTTTCATACTACACCTCCTTTGAAAAAGTGAGTGATTTTTTTCACTCTTTTTTCTTAACAAAATGCATGCCAGGTTTGGCTATTTTAAAAAAAAACAAATTAGCATTGTTTAAAATTCAGATGTTTCACCACGAAACGCATGGGTTTTTTCATAATAAAACATGATGTTTCATTTTATGATGAACCGGTTTGTTTTCGAGAGGTGCAGAGGAAAGTACTTGTTGAAAGGTGAAGAGTTGGTTTGGCACAAGCCATCACGAAACGAAGTGGGGAACTTAGAAATATTAATTATTAGGGAATTATAAACTTTCGGCTAAAAACGCATCGAGCGCTGCCGGGGAATCGATAACGACTTTTCGGCGGGCTTTAAATTCCTCAAATAATTTTTTCTGTTTATCGGTCATTTCCGAGCCGTATTTGACTTCTAAGAGATCATGGTCCGCGGTGACGAAATCGAGTTCGATTTCGTTTTCGCGCACATAGCAGGGATTTTTGCCCCGTATCTTTAAGTACACATAATTTTCAAATAAGCTGCCTATGTCCCTGAACCCCGTAAAAAGAACCCGGATGCCCAGGTCCGCGGCATAAATTTTTTGGGGCGAAAGAATTTTTGAATTGGTTTTTCC
The DNA here is from genome assembly GCA_028718065.1 of Chitinivibrionales bacterium. Lineage (GTDB taxonomy): Bacteria > Fibrobacterota > Chitinivibrionia > Chitinivibrionales > FEN-1185 > JAQUMP01. The sequence continues at coordinate 4,853 of JAQUMP010000090.1, forward strand.
CCATCGGCGCACGAGGTGGATTAAATAGGTATCGGCAAACATTGACAAATAGCGCCGGGCCGAATCCGGCGAAATTGACATGATATGGGCGATTTTATTGATGCTGACGGCTTTGCCCGCCCGTTCCATAAAAAGAAGGAACAAATCCTTTAAAACACCGCGGTCTTTGATATTGTGAAGGGCCGCAATATCCTTAAAAATTATATCGTCAACCAATTCCCTTAGTTGGTCGTCGTTGCCCTGCAAAACATATTCCGGCATTCCGCCGGTTTTTAGAAAGTCTTCAAAATATTTTCCGAGCAAATGCGCGTCTCTTTTTAAAATCTTGATTCCTTTAAAATTAAGGTACTCCATAAAGTCAAGGGGCATTATTTCGAAAACAAGGTTTCGTCCCGTTAAAAACGGCTTTTTGCTTTTTAGCAGCGTGGCGCTGGATGACGAAGCGAATATTTTTACATTTTGGCTATCGTAAAGGTTTTTTAACTGTAATTCGAAATCTTTTTTTTGGGTGATTTCGTCAAAAAAAAGAAATACTTTCTGATCGACGGGGAGTTTTTGGACGATGCGGAATTCGTCGACGATTTCGGCAATGTTTTTATTGGATAACGAATAGTCGTCTAAGCTTATGTAAAAAATATGGTTGGGCTTGCAGAGGGATTTGTCGATACAATGCTGAATGCAAAGTTTCATCAACGTTGTTTTACCGACCCTCCGCAGGCCGGTTAAAAAAAGTATATGTTTTGAGGAAATACCCTTGATGAGGGCTTCGGTTAATTGGGGTCTATCAAAGACGCCTTTTATCTTAAAAGGCCCTTCCCACCAGGGGTTGTACCGAAATAAAATTTGATCGGCAGTAGTGCTCATGCCTTAAATATACGATGCTATCGTATAATAATCAACTAAATTATACGATAAAAGCGTATAATAATGCGAGTGCACGTCCAGCATGCGACATTGACCTTGGCCAGGAAAACGCTAATTTATCCCCCGTTTAAAAATCCCCGGCAGCGAAACCGGGCTTTTGCCCGTGGGTTTAATTTCGCCCAGCCAGATCTTAACGGCCGCTTTTTGGGTGGATTCGTTAAAGCCGAAGGCGTTGATCATGTTCGGGAACGAGGTGAATTCATACAGCACGTAAGGCGTGCCGAACGAGGTAAAAACGACCTTAGGATGGATGGTCCAGAAGGTGCCCCAGAACGCCTCGATTAATTTGGAGGTGAGGCGCGTTGTGCCGATAATATTATTGTGGTTTAAAATAACAAAGTTGATAAAGAGGACTTCGTAATTCATCATGACGGCCTGCAGGTCGCGGCTGACCGGGTTGCGCACATGGTCGACGAGAAGCCCCCGTTTTTTTAATTCGTCGTCGAGAATGCCCTGAAACGGGGCGTCGCCATGACAAATGGTTACGGTAAGGACCTTGGCGCCCGGCTTTAATTTGAGCGGCAGAAGGTTGTCGATGTCGCGCACCAGCACGATTGACTTTTCGGACAAATCCACGGCCAGCTTCTGGTGGGCCGTTTGTTCCTGCGGGGTAATCGCGGCGATCTGCCGGTTTTCAAAGAGGCCCAGGCGCGCCTTCATGCGCAGCACGCGCCGGACGCTTTGGTCGATCTGCTTTTCCTTGAGCTCCCCTTTTTTGCAGGCGTCAAGCACGTTCTTGAAATCGGCGAGCTCATCCGACCAGAGCACGATATCGCAGCCCGACTTCAAGACCGCGGCGGCGGCTTCGCTCGGGCGAACGTGCGCCCCGAATCCCATCATGACGATGGCGTCTGACACGATCACGCCCTCAAAGCCGAGTTCTTTTCGCAAAAGGTCAATTAATATTCTGCGGCTGAGCGTGGCGGGTTTGTATCCCAGAAATTTATTGCGGCCCGTGGGCAGGCTTTTGTCCATAAAGGGCAGCGCCAGGTGCGCGGCCATGATGCTCATGATGTCTTCGTCGATCACCTTTTTCCAGACGCGGCCGTAGGTTTTAAACCAATCGGCGCGGCTGAGGCTGTTTACGGTTGTGCTTAAATGCTGGTCGCGGTCCTCGACGCCGTCACCGGGAAAATGCTTGCCCGTGGCGGCCATGAGGTTATTATCTTGCAGGCCCCGCACGTAGGCGCCGGCCAGCCGGGCGACCGGCGCGGGCAATTCCCCGAAGGAGCGAATATTTATGGCCGGGTTCTGAAAATTAAAATTGATATCCACCACCGGGCCCAGATTCCAGTGCCGGCCGCCCAGGCGGCCTTCGTGCGCGATGACACGCGCCATTTCGTAAACCATCTCTTCGGAATCCACCGCGCCGCATCCCATGAGCTTGGGGAATTCTATGCCGTGGGGGCCGCTGCCGTTTTCCATGTCGCCGCACACGATCACGGGAATGCCGGTTTTATTTTCCAGCGGCTCGCAGATGGCCTTGACATCCGCGGCAGTGGGGTCGTTGCCCAGGTAAAGGCAGCCCACCGGCGCCACGGCGGCCACTTCGGCCGCTTTTTTGGGGTCGGTTACGCGCCACGGGCAGAGCATCTGGGAAATTTTTCCCTCAAGGTTCAGGGAGCCCATGAGAGAATCGATTTTGGTTTCCTGTTCCGGCGAAAGCTTGAAAGGCATATAAACTCCTGTTTGATAAAAACGATTATCGGGGTTTCAAAAAATAGTTTCGGGGAGACATGAGCGCCAACGATGTCCGCCGGGAGAATGCGATCATCTCCACAGAAACGGCAGGAGTGCGGAGTCGGCGGAATCGGGAAGACGGGCGATAAAATGAAATGCGCGTGCAAATTTGCCCTCGATATAAATATTTAAAGTGTAGTTCCCCGCGGGGTCGCCACCGGCAATGAACAAATCGTTTCGTTCGATGGAGCCGTTCCGGATGGAAGACGTAACCTTTGTAATGGAACGAGTGCCGTCCGGCGATACGATTAATTCCGGATCGCCATTATTAATGACATCTTGGCGGCCAGGAGCGATAAGCTCTTCTACCCAGGTGATTTCGGTTAATCTTGTTGAGATTCCAAGTCGCCACACCAACGGAAACATGGAGATTGTCGGGATGGTCGAATCGCTCTTAAATACTACCTGATTAGTGGACGTGTCCCGCATGTAATAGCCAAAATCAGCCCAGGTGACCGTGATACTATTGTCCGGGCTCGTAATAGGAATAGGGTTATCGCACCCCAAAATGCCGAGGATAAAAACGAACGATAGAGCCGGGGTGTGTCGCATTAGTCAACAACCTCGCGCCGGACTAAAAACGAAATGTCGCATCCATGGAGGGGCAAAATATTTTTCCCGAAAATTGCGGGACGAGGGCAATTTGCAAACCATCGGACGGTTTTAAAAGCAATCCCAGGGCGGTATTGGCCACGCTAAGCTGCGTATTGCTATACAATTGAGGATATTGTTTTTCGTAGAGCGTGCGGTCGGTCTGGGCAAGAATATCCGGTACAATGGAAATGAAGAAGCTGAGGGTTTTAAACGGTTCGTAAGTGATAAAAACAGGCGCGCGGAGATCGAATTTTGACGTGCTTTGGTTAAATGAATATCCTTGAATTTGTTCCATTGGGGTAAGCGGCCAACTCGGATAAAGATTAAACGCCACGGAATAGACAGGCGCAAGCGCGGCGTAGAGGCAAAAAGGCCTGCGGTCGAAACGGTGCGCGAAAATCATTTCTAAAAAAGGCCGTGCATTATAATGGGCGGCGTCTTTGAGGAAGTCGGCGCCTGCATTTACGAACAAGAAATTGACCCTGCCGAAGTGACGGCTTATGCCGCCAACCGAGAAAGAAATCGTATTGGTATTGTTGATGGACCGGGTAAATTCCGAGGTCATCGAGGAGTAATTGTCCTCGCTATTGAGGTGTGTCTTCGTCTCTTTTTTGGTGCCGATTTTAAACTCAAGCCGCACATCGACTTTCGCGCATGGTTTTGTAAGGGCGGTCAAATCATACTGCGCTTCCGTCGTTAAAGATGAGTCGGCATAGGAGCGCCAGACATTGGGGAGTCTTGTATCGGTAGAGGTATTCTGACTTTTTGAGTTTTGCATCGAATATTGAAATGAGATGCCTTTTAAATAATTGGAGGGAATTCCATACCAGAGCGCGAAATTACCGCCATAGGAGAACGAACTTGAATTAGAACCGTCGAGCGGGTAAGTTGCTCCGGTATCGGCGCGTCCTGAATAAGTAATATTTCCCAGATAGGCGCCGAGGGTCGCATCGCGCAGGCGCATTTGGCCGTCCGCATACAGATTGGAAAATGAAAGGGAAGGACCGGAAGATTGCGATCCTATATTAAGGACCGAGGAATCCCGATGAAGTTGCGTTTGGTCAACGGGAAAATTTATCTGCCCGGACAGTGATTGTTTTTCGTAAAGCAGCGTAAAATACGGAAAAATATAGGGGTCCATTGCAGCGCGCGGCCCCTGTTCGGTGAGCGGCCCGGCGAAAACGGGAAAAAACAACAGGCTCCCCAAAATGGTCGAAATGAGCATTGCTTGCCGGAGAGAAAACAAAATGCAAATTTTAATCATAGTATCCTTGAGTCTGATTACATCGTTGGTGGCCGTCTTTATCGGATCAGCGTGCATTGAATCCCTAATTTTTCCGCAGTATGGGCGATAATTAATTACGACCGCTCCTTTAAACGGTTGCGGATGACAGTTTTGCTGAGTGATGCTCCTGAAATTTTTATGGATTTGCGCAAAGCCGTTTGGTCAGGCAGGCGCGGTCGTTTATGGTTGACTTGTTGGATACGCGCAACCTGCTTGCCATGCCGGGAAATAAGGATTTCTTCGCCTCTGAGCGCTTTGTTAATAAGCATAGGAACCTATTGCGCGCGGTTTTCATGCTGACAACATTTTCCTAAAATAAGAAAAAAATCCCTGCAAGTAAAGCTAATCGGTCGAAAAGTTTTTAAGCCTGAATGAAAATTGCAGGCCGGCGGCAAGGGG
>JAQUMP010000091.1 GCA_028718065.1 Chitinivibrionales bacterium
CCGACGCTCTTCCGATCTGGAACTCAGCATCGACGAAAACGACGTGCGCGAAACCATGAAGATCGGCAACAGTCACCTCTCGCTTGACGCGCCGCTGCAGCACGACGACGATTCGAGCATGATCGATATCATGCAGGACAGTAACCAGGAGAGTCCCGAAAACGCCATGATGGAAGTATCATTGCATGAGGCGGTGCACCAGACGCTTGCCACCTTGAGCAAGCGCGAGCGCGAAGTTGTAAAACTGTATTTCGGCATCGGCGAAGAAACGCTGCACACGCTGGAAGAAATCGGGCAGCGGTTCAACCTTACGCGCGAGCGGGCGCGCCAGATCAAGGAAAAAGCCTTGAACCGCCTCAAGCACGCTTCGCGCAGCAAACAATTAAATTCATTCCGGCCGTAGGGCCGGGCGAACGGAATACCTATGAACATCTCCGCCATCGGGCAGGACTCGCATTGCTTTGAACAAGACGGTTCCACCAAGCCGCTGCTGCTGGGCGGGGTCGTCATTAAAGGCGCAAGGGGTCTAAAGGGCAACAGTGACGCCGATGTCGTTCTGCACGCACTTGTCAATGCTCTGTCCGGCATCAGCGGCGAAACCGTGCTCGGAAAAATTACCGACGAAATGTGCCTGAAGCACGGCATTACCAATAGCCGCGCCTACGTGGAGCGCGCCCTGGCGACCCTGGGCGGCGCGCGGCTTATGCATGTGTCGATTTCGCTGGAATGCCGCGACCCTAAAATAGAGCCGGTGTGCCGGACCATCCGGGAATCTGTTGCGGCCATGCTTGGTTTGCCGCTCTTGCATGTATGTCTGACGGCAACTTCCGGCGAAGGCCTGACCGCTTTCGGCCGGGGCGAGGGCATTGCCGCCCTGGTAATAGTTAGCGCCGAAGTTAAATCTTGACAAATTAGATAAAAGAGGGTATAATGAGTATAAGTCAATAACCCGGAGAGTTTTTATGCGTATCGGGCCGATGGATATGTCCCAAACGCCCATCACGCGCGCGATTGATCGAACTAAAAATGCTCTCGCGCGCAGTGGCGATGAGAAATTGCAGCAAGTCAATGCGCCTGCCGTGCAAAACGCACGGGAGCCTTTGCGCCGGCCTCCCGAGCAAGAACCAAAGGTTCGCGTGCCGGAATCCCCTCAAACCCGCGCCGCGCAGGAATCGCTTGCAATCGAACAGGCCGGTTCCGATATCACCAAAGCGCCGCAACCCACGCAGCCCACCCGCGGGACCATTAACCTTACGGCATAATCGTTTTCTCTCCGGCCTTTTTTTATTAAACCGGCCCTTAAACCGTATTTAAAAGGTAAAGGCTTTTAACCGAAGGATATTTTTTTATGAAAACCGGGATGGTAAATTTTATAATCGGGGCTTTTTTTATAATTCTTTTTTATCAATTGACCAATGCTCAATGGGAACAAACCGATGGACCGGGGAGCGGCGCCGTTAATGCCCTCATGGTGAGCGGCACGGATTTTTTTGCGGCAACCGACAGCGGCGTTTTTCTGAGCACCAACGATGGAGCGAATTGGAAGGCCGTCAATACCGGCTTGCCGGCAAAGACCGTGGTTTATTCATTGGCGGCAAGCGGCATCGATATTTTTGCGGCCACAAAAAATTACGGCGTTTACAGGTCCTCGAATAATGGCGCGGCGTGGAGCGCCGTGAATACCGGATTTCCGTTGGGATCCACGATTGCGTGTTTGACGATGAGCGGCGTCGACCTTTTTGCCGGCGTCAATAAAGGCGGCATTTTTCGTTCTTTGAACAACGGTTTAAACTGGGCGGCCGTCAATACCGGGCTGCCGGATACCGTAACGGTCAATGCACTGGCGGTAAGCGGAATCGATCTTTTTGCCGGGACCATGTCGAAGGGTATTTATTATTCTAATAATAACGGTTTCTCCTGGAGCGCCCTTAATTCCGGCCTGCCGGGAGGGACCTCCGTTTTATGTTTTGCGCAAAGCGGGATCGATCTTTTCGCAGGAACAAGCAGGGGCGTTTTCCATTCCACCAATAACGGGGCGGCCTGGAGCGTTCCGACGTCCGGATTGCCGGACTCATCCGTCAATTCCCTTGCGACAAGCGGCAGCTATCTTTTTGCAGGGGTAAATGGCGTCATCGGGGGCGGCGTTTACCTGTCTACGAACAGCGGCGCCGATTGGAATTTAATCACCGGTCTGCCCGGGGTGCGGTCGCTGGCGGTAAACGGCGCTTATGTTTTTGCCGGGATGGACAACGGTTTTGTTTGGCGGCGCTTATTGACCGGCGTGTCTGTAAAGGAGCTTCCAGGATTACGGGGCAATGGGCCATTGTGGGAATTCACCCTACCGAACAGGGTCCATTCCGCGGTTACCGTTGCCGTGAACCTGCCGCGTTCCTCAGCGGTAAGCCTCAAGGTTTTTGATTGTTTCGGCCGCGAGCTTGTTGTGTTTGCAAATGGCAATTTTGGCCCGGGAACGCACGCTGTTTCGCTTTCCACCAGGAGCCTGCCGTCCGGTTTTTATTTTATGCGAATGCAAACCAGTACGAATATTCTGGTCAAAAGGTTCTTAAAAGAATAGGTCGGAGTTTTTAACCAAGCTCGATTGCGCCGGTGAGCGTTGCATTGTCGGCAATAACCGCCTGATGCGCCGATTTGTTGACAATAGAGACCTTCCCAATAACCGTAATGCCGCGGCCGAAGCGCACGTCCCCCGAAACCTTCAGTTCCGTGCAATCAACAAGCGAGGGCGCTCCGGCCGGAAACCGCGCTTCAAAGTCCGCCAGCGCGCCGAAATAATTTTTATCGAGCGCAACAAGCGGTCCGGCGCCGTGCAAGTGTGGATGCCCTAGGCAGGTAAAATCTTCGGTGAGGGTGTAGCAGTCGGAGCGAAGCTTGAGCAGTTCGTCGCAATTCTTGACAGGAGCGAAACGGCGGGGCGGCGCCAGCAGGGCGGTCGCGCCGTTAAAAAGCGCGATGGCCGAGCCCATGGCGCTCTCCAATTGATAAACCGATGCGGAATGAGGGTCCGCAACGTCGAGGTTTTTTTTATTGATGATGAGCGGCAAGGGCAAACGGTTGCCGTGCAGGTCCAAAAGCCGCTTTAAGTGGGGCAAATTTATCCAGAGGTTATTGGCGTTAAAGTAGCGGTAGCGCTCGATGTCCGAAAAAAAAGCCATCTCCGCCGGCGGGCATTGCGCAACTTCGCGCAGGAGCAAGCGGCCGTCGCGCGTTTTGGCCAAGTGCCCGCCTTTTTTATCCATGGCCGTCCGTGGTGTTATTTCCATGCAGAAGGGAATGTCGTGGACGCTGCAATAGCCGAGGATTGCCGGATCAAGGGTTGCGCCGAGGTTGTCGATATTGGAAACAAAAAGATAGCGGTAATCCGCGGCTAAAAGCTTCTGCATTATCCCGCTGGTTACGAGCGCGGCGTACAGATCGCCATGCCCCGGCGGGTTCCATAGATAGCCGCCGTCCTGCGCCCGGCGCGCGGGTTCGAGTGTGTCGAGGCGGATTTTTGGAAACTTATGCTGGACAAACGAGAGCGGCAAACCGCTGTTAAAATCCCGGTAGGGCAGCAGCGTCGCCGCGCAATCCCGGTCCGTATAAAAGCTGTTCATCAGCATGAGCGGCACGGCCGCCTTAAACCGCTGCCGCAGTTTTTCCGTCTGATGCAGGGCGATCTCCAGAAAGGTGTAGCCGTCTTTTACGGGAATCAGCGATTTGGCTTGCGCCAGCCCCATGGTGGTTCCCAGCCCGCCGTTAAGCTTGACAATTGCGCAATACGCCAGCGCCTTCCGGCCCTCTTTTTCGTGGGCGTCCAGCGCTTCGTAGGAAAGAATGTCCGATTGTTCCACCGGGGCGATTTCGGCTTCCGAAATCGTGCCGCTATGGCCCGCCGCAAGCTGCTGGTAATAATTTAAAAAAATGTCGATCGCCAGCGGCGGCAGATTTTCGGTCTGCATGATGGCACGGAGTGTTTCGGGAATGTTATTCATGATATAAGGGGTTTTTGCTTTTAGCGCGAGTAAATCCTATTTTAAGAAGCCCCAATCTTAAACAAAAATATTTAAAGGAACGCTGCTTATGCACGATTTTATCGCCGAACTTCGCTTCCGCGGCATGGTCCACGACATTATTCCCGGAACCGAGCAGCAGCTCGCGCTCGGCTGCACAACCGGCTACATCGGCTTTGATCCCACGGCGCCGTCGTTGACAATAGGCAACCTGGTCACGATCATGCTGCTGCTGCATTTTCAGCATGCCGGCCATAAGCCGCTGGCCCTGGTGGGCGGGGCCACCGGCATGATCGGCGATCCGTCCGGCAAGTCCGAGGAGCGTAGGCTCTTAAGCCGCGAAGAGCTGCTGCATAACCAGGAGCGCATCCAAAAACAGCTCGAAAAATTTCTGGATTTTTCCGGAGGACCCTGCAAAGCCGAAATCGTGAATAACTACGAATGGATGAAGGATTTTGCGCTGCTTGATTTTTTGCGCGACGTGGGCAAGCATTTAACGGTCAATTACATGCTTGCCAAAGATTCGGTAAAGTCGCGCTTGGAAAGCGGTATGTCGTTTACGGAGTTTTCCTACCAGTTGTTACAGGGGTACGACTTTTATTGGCTGCACCAGAACAAAGGATGTCTGTTGCAGATGGGCGGCTCGGACCAGTGGGGCAATATTACCGCCGGGGTGGAGCTCATCCGCCGCAAGGCCGGCGCATCCGCCTTTGCCGCGACCGTGCCGCTGCTTACCAAATCGGACGGCTCTAAATTCGGCAAATCCGAAAGCGGCAACGTGTGGCTCGATCCGGCGCTGAGCTCGCCCTATAAATATTACCAATTCTGGCTCAACGTGGCCGATGCCGACGCCGAGCGCTTTATAAAAATATTCACGCTCTTTACAAAAGAGCAGATTAACGCGCTGATTGCCGAACATCAAAAGGCCCCGCACCTGCGCGCGCTGCAAAAAACGCTGGCCAAAGACATTACCATCCGCACCCACAGCGAAACCGATTACACCAAGGCCGTGGAGGCCTCGGAAATTCTTTTCGGTTCCGCGACGGCCGCAGCATTGCTGCGTCTGTCCGAAAAAGAACTCCTGGAAATTTTTGAAGGGGTGCCGCGCACGGATATCTCGCGCAGCGCATGCGAGGCGGGAGTGGACATCGTCGCGCTCACGGTCGATGCGGCGCATATTTTCGCCTCGCGCGGCGAGGCCCGGCGCCTGATCGCGGGCGGCGGCGTATTTGTAAATAAGGAAAAAGTGGCCGACGAACAGCGGCGATTGACCGTAAACGATTTACTCTGCGGGAAATATTTGCTGATTCAGAAGGGCAAAAAGAACTATCATCTTGTCGTTGCCGCGGGATAAGCTCAGTGCCAAAAGATGGCAATATTCAGGCAACCAAAAGAAAGACAGCAACTCATGAACCGCAATAATCACCTCAAGGCCCAGGAAACGCTGGATTTTTTGGAAAGTCACCCAGCTCTGGGAGGTTATTTGTTTTCTGCTTTGTCGCTTATGCATCTCTCCATCGTCGAGGTATGCAAAAGAGGATATTGCGAACCGTTGAAGGGTTGCATTTCAATTTATTATAATGAAAAAAATTATCGGAAGTTCAGGAATGATTTTGATAAGAAATTTAAGGAGTTTACCAAAGAAGAACTTAAACGACAAATGCCTTTTGTAAGAATAGAAATTCCTTACAAAAAGCTATTTGGGGAGAGTTGGAAAAACGATCATATCGAATATTGGGGCGAGCTGACCATTTTAATGTTTATCGGCAAGAATTTTAATTTGTACTATGACAGAAATAAATGGCTGAATTGCAGCGGAGTCGAGGGGTGCGGAAGAAATTTTGAGGACATGATTGTTGACATGGGCAAAAAGTTTAAAACCAGATTCGGCGATTTTGATGACGACGCATTTCTTACCCCCCCAGGAAAAAGCTAATCATAAAAAAGAAAGGCCCTTCTTTTTTAAACCGTTAAAGGACAAATCAGGTTCATTAATGGTCGATAATCCAAAATACAAAAAGGTAAGAATATCCGAAATCAATCGGCGATGGGTGAAATGGTTTTCTAAAACGGACTATTGTAAAAAGAAATGGGCGGAAACGGTCAGGGATGTTTTGAATGGCAAAGAAGTTAGATAGAAACAACCGCCTGCCTCCGGCGGTACCAAAACCAAAAAAAGTCCAAGGTCATCGTCGTGGGGCAACTCCAAAACGCTGAAAATGTTTTAGCTACAATAAGCATTTTCCATAGCGGGTTTAAGGGGCGGTCAGCCCCTTCCAGATTTAAATATTATTCTTTTTCTTATTCTTATTTTTTATTCTTTAAAATCTTCTCCCGCTCATAATGCAAGATCGGGTCGCATTTACCGGGGTATTTTTCGGTGACCTTGTCGGTGCAGCCCGCGGGCGAGAGCTTGTCGCATTCCCGGCAGACGTTTTTATACCATTCGTCGCTTATGCCCGCCGGCCGGTCGCCGCCCTTGCCGCCGCCGCTCTGGGCGCTCTCGAGTTTCTTGAGAACGTTCTTGGCGATCGCGGCGATCTGCTGCACCTGCTGCGGAGGCAGTTGACGGGAGACAACCTGCAGATAAACCTGCAGGGCCTCTTCGAGCAGCATTTTTTCTTCGGGTCCGAGTAACAACGACATACAATGGCTCCTTTGGAAAATATTCTAAATATGTTTTTTTGAATCAATTATTTTGATGTTTCGTTTCGCTCCATCGAAGCAACCGGAAAGACACCATGCCTAAAATAGTATTTGTATGCACCGGGAACTTGTGCCGCAGCCCAATGGCCGAGGCCCTGCTGCGGCGTCAGATGCAGACCCTGGGGCGCAACGATGTCGTTGTTTCCTCGATGGGCGTTTACGGCGTCGAAAAACAAAAGCCGCCGGAGAAGGTGCTCGAAGTATGCACCGAACACGGCCTGGATCTTTCTTCTCATTTGTCGCGCCCCTTGTCGCCGGCGGAACTCAAAGAGGCCGACCTGATCTTTGTGATGGAACCGATTCAAAAGCATTTTATAACCATGTTCTTTCCGCAATTCGCCGAGAAGGTGGCGCTTCTGGGGGCTTGGCCCGACGAGGAAAATTCCAAGAGCGGCATTCGCGATCCCATGGGCAAGGATATCAAGCATTTTCGCCGTACCTTCGAAACCATTGCCGGGCACATCGAAAGGATCGCGCCGATGATCGCGGAAATGCCGTAATGTTATCGGGCCCTCGAATGTTCGGTATCCGTCAGGTGCCAGCCGCCATCCACGTACAGAATTTGGCCGGTCACATCGGGGTTGTCAATAAGGAATTCAAGTGCCATGAGCAGCGAGGCGATGCTCGTGGTTTTTTTGAGGGGAATATTTTTTGCCAGGGCCTTGAAAGTTGCGCCTTCATCGCCCTTCGCAGGCAATACCGCGCCGGGCGCGATGGCATTCACCCGTATGCGGGGCGCCATGTTCCGGGCGCAGCGCAGGGTAAATTCGTTCAGCAGCATCTTGCTTAAACGGTAATTTTCAAATCGGGCGGACGGCGCGGCGCAATGCGCGTCGGTAATATTAACGATCCAGCCTTTCTTGACAACATGCGCAAAGCCGCGCGCAAGCATCAGCGGCACGATGGTGTTAACGGTGAGCAGGCGCCGCAAATGCTCCGCATCGGCGCCGTTGCCCGGCGAAAAAAGGGAAGCATTATTAATAAGTCCGCCGAGCCCGCCGGTCAGGCGGCCGGCCGCGCGAATTATACCGGCGGGATCGTCAGCAAGTTCGGCCTGCAGAAAATGGGCGCGTTTTTTTAAAGCGGTGTGTTGTCCTAGCCAGGCATCGGCCTCCTCGCGTGATGAACGGTAATGCACGATAACATGGTGGCCCCGTTCCAGGCAATGTTGCATAAAAGCAAGTCCGAGTCGTTTTGTTGCCCCGGTAATCAGAATGGCATTATTTTTAGGATGTAATTTCACGGTATCAAAATAATTTCGCGCTGGACGGCCATGCACACAATCGATTGCCTGCTTTCGGTCCATAATACCAAAAATCTCTATGGCATATCCATCGCCGAGCGCATCAAGGCGCATGGCAAGGAGTGCCTTTGGAACGAACGTCCCTCGCCGAAACCGGACGTTATCGTTATCCATTATATAAGCGCCCGGGAATACCTGCCGCAGCACCCCTTTAATGACCAGGCCATTTTAAAGATTTTATGCGAAAAAGCGCTCTCGGCCCACTATCTTATCGACCGGGAGGGCGTGGCGTTTCGGCTGGTCCCGGACGAAATGCGCGCCTGGCACGCGGGCGGCAGCATTATGCCGGAGCCCGACAATCGCCGCAATGTCAACGATTTTTCCATCGGCATCGAGTTGGCGGCTACGCCCGTATCCGGCTTTACCGAAGCGCAATACGACTCCCTTACTATTCTCTGTAAATCACTGATGCAAAAATTCGTTTGCCCCTTTACTTTTGTGGGGCATGAGCACGTCGCGGGAGAGCGCGCCGTGGAACTCGGCCTGCGCTCCGATGTAAAGGTCGATCCGGGCGCATTGTTCGACTGGCAGCGCCTGAACGCGCTGCTGACAAAAGCGCAGTGACATCTTTGCATGTTAATACCTTGCACATTTCAGTGGCAAATTATCATTTTTAAACATTCGAACTCAGTATTAATTTTGTTTTGCAACGTGTGATATTGCCATCCTCATGCACACCAACACGATTTTATTCCAACTAACCGACACAAGGAGCGCCCTTTTATGAGCCGGATAGCACCTATACGCAGCCTGATGTTTTCGATAGTATTAATTGCCTGGATTTTTTCGGCTTTCGCCGATGAAACCTTCGATAAACTCATTGCCGACCAGAAATATAAAGAGGCCATCCAATATGCCGACGATAAAATTCCCGCCGAGGCGCGTAAGGCCGATATCTGGGTCAAGCTTGCCAAGGCCAACGAGGAACTCGGCTTTAATGAAAAAGCGCTGGCCTGCTATATGGTTTCATGGCGGCTTAATCCTTCGGATTATCAATCGCTTCTGGGCGCTGCAAAAATTTACAATAAGCTTAGCCAGCCCGATAATGCCATGACCATGGCCCAGAAGGCGCTGGCGATCAATTTTACGGCCGAGGCTTCCTGGGAATATGCCCGCGCCTGCATCCAGCTCAATCGTTCCGCCGAAGCTAAAAAAGCGCTCGAAAAAGTAATCGAAACCGATGCCGGCAACGTTGTCGCCAACCGCGAACTGGGGCTTATTTATTACAACGATAAACAATATGAGAAAGCCCTGCCGCTTTTAAAAACTTCGCTTATTAAAAAACCCGAGGCCGAGCTCTATCTTAAAATCGGCCGGGCTTATCTGGAAATCCGGGCGCTCGATTCGGCAATCACCTATTTAAAACTGGCCGCTTCCAAGGCCGGCGGCGTCAGCGAAGCTAACCTGATGCTGGCGCGGGCCTATTTCAGCACCGATAATTTTTCCGCCGCGGCCGCCGAATACGACCGTATCGTCGGCAAGGCTTCCTTAAAACCGGCGGATTATTACGATCGCGCCGTGGCCAAAGAAAAGACCGGCAACGCCGACGACGCAGTGGCGGCTTATACCGCGGCCGTAAAGGAATTCGGCAGCGACGCCGGCAGCGAGGCTTTACAAGCGCGCATGAAGGTCGCCAAGGACCAATTGTCGCATAAGAGTTTTCAGGCGGCTCTGACCAACCTCGAATTTGTGCGCGCGGCCGACAAGGCCGGGCAGTATTCGCCGGAAATCCTGTTTTTGCTCGCCGACGCCAACGAAGGCGCCAAAA
>JAQUMP010000092.1 GCA_028718065.1 Chitinivibrionales bacterium
GGCCAGAAGGTCCTTTGCATCGATACGGACGGCCAGCACAATCTTTCAGGCATGCTTGGCCTTTCCGTCGCAGACGTTACGATCCGTGACCTTTACCAGCTCAAGGACCTGTCCACGGTTGATTCCGTCCTTTCCAATGCCATTCTCGAATCTACTGTTCCCGGCCTGCATTGCATCACCGCACCGGACTCTCTTTCCGATGCCGATGTCACAAACGAACGGATCCTTGCCGAAGCGATCCCACGGTCATTCATTCCCTCGTTCTATGACTTTGTAATCTTTGACAATCACCCTGGGATTTCTCTTTTACAGCGCGCTTCGCTCCATCCGGCGCAATTTGTTTTCATTCCCACGGAATTGCAGCAGCTCGCCGTGAATGGCCTTTCGGTCATGTTTCGCTTCCTTACGGAAGTCTTCAGCTTCACGCCGGAGAATATCCGCATCATCCCGAATAAATACCGTGATGTCAATCGCCAGAATAATTTTATTGAAACCATAAACCGGCTTTTCCCCGGCTCTGTCACTGAAACGCCGATACCCCTCGACAACACATTCGATGAGCTTGTTACCGAGGGGAAAATACTTTTTCTCGATCGTTTCATGTCGAGCAAAGCTGTCCCGTATTTTGTCAAACTCATGGTCGAATTATTTCCGTTCTCTTCCGACAAACTTTCAGAAAACATCATGCAGCAGCGAAACAAACACCTCTCTGAAAATGCCCGCAATAGATTACAGCAAATACAAAAAAAGGAGTCCGCGTAAATGCTCAACCCCAACGCTGGTAAAAAAGCTATGATACCGATCAACACAGCAAGCAGCGCCTCTCATTCACAGACAGATAAAATGGCACACCAGGCCCTGGAGAGCGCAAAATCAGCCTCCTTCGCCCCGCCGGCCACATCAACCACACGCAGCACAACATCAGGGCAGGGCAGAGGCCGCCGGAAGTCCACCAGTCAGAAGACCATCATGAAGGGAGTCTACTTTGAACCGGCGGTTTATCAAGCTCTCGTTGAAATGCAGGACAAGGGGCAGAACGTATCTAAATTTATCAACCGCCTTGTTCGTCAATCACTTACAATTTAATATATGTTAATACGAATTAATACAAATTAATACGAGCTTACAACGCAAAACAGCAGGCAATGATGCGAAGAAAACAAACAGAGCGCCGGGCCTGGCCCAAGCAGATCAAAAATGGTCCCCAGCCTTGCATCTGCATTGATCAAATGAGCCAACCTCACAAAAGCCACCCAAACGCTCAGAGATGGCCCACAAACGACGAAAACAGATTTTGGCAACAAAGGGACGTTTTTAGTTTAAATCGGTTTTTGTGCTGTTTCCGTTTGTTCTGTAACAACATCCAGCAACGTTTTTTTGTTCGTAATATTTACCTAACTCCACATAAGCAGGTAAAACTATCGGTATTTGTGGCATGGATTATCGGTATCCGAGGCACAAACTATCGGTATTTGTGGCACGATCTCCGGCTAAAAATAATTTTTACAGGTTTTTCTTGACGAAGTACTTTCAAAAGCACCATTTTAGTATCGGTATTTGAGGCAGAATATATCGGTATTTGGGGCATTTATGGGGCAATTACTTTTTATTTTAACTATCGGTATCCCAGGCACGACTATCGGTATTTGGGGCATGGTTTGTCGGTATTTGGGGCAGGATATATCGGCATTTGAGGCATGAACTATCGGTATCTGGGGCATGTGTATAGTATAAATATGTCTAAATATTTTTAAATACCGTTTAAATATGTCGGAAAGTGAACGGTTTATGAATCAAAAAAAAGATCCGGAGCCGCTTTCAAAGATCCTTGAAAGCTTTAACTTTCCTTCTGCCGAAGAAGAAAAGAACATAGCTATACCGAACGTTCCAATCGCCGTGGATGATGACGACGATAATGATATTTTATCGAAACCAACAGCTTCTGCCTACGATATCAATTTCGCCGAATTTCCCTTAGCCTATTTAAATACCGGGAAATTACCGGACGGTGTTTCAAAGACCCGTTTTGAATACAAAGACATCATCAACGGTCCGGGAGGTAAGCCTGTTGAAAGGCACTGGACGATTGAGGCTAGGGCTACGGAAAAAGTTGAAAGCGAAGAAGAAGGAGTTAAGAAAAACGAAATTGTTCAGCTTGGTTTTGGCGGACCTTCGACATTAGAACTGATTTATGAATTATTTCAGATTTGGAAGGAACAGGGTTTCAAAGAAAATAAAATTCACATTGGGAGTTATTATTATCTGCTTAAAAGGTTGGGATGGGGGACCGGAAAAGCGCAGTATGTTCAGTTGCAGCGCACCCTGAATTGTTTGAACGGCCTGCATATCGACGGCCAGTCCTGCTTTTATAATCCTATCGAAAACAAATTTGAAAACCAGAAGTTTCATCCTTTCCCAAGAATTAATACCTACACAAGTAATTCGAAGTCCGCGAGCGCGGAAGATTATCTTTATGTAACCGTAGACGAAGAATTTTTCAAGACAGTTAAATCAAAATCTGTTTATTACATTCCATTCGATAGGTTCTACTTTAAAAAGCTCAAGCCCATGGAGCAAAAGATCGCGCTCATGCTTGCTAAAATTTTCAGTCCTTATCGTAAAAATAAGCGCTTTGAATGGAAAAGAAATATCTATGAACTCTCGAATCAAATTCCAATTCTTGCAACAGATGGGAGTCAGATCAGAAGGCAGTTAAAAAGAATTTGCGACGGGCTAACTGATAAAGATTTTCCGTTTCTTTCTTCCTACAAAATCGACGACGATATTATCACCTTTTTTAATAACATGCAGACGAAATTAAATTTATTGCCTAGTTCTCCCGACTCTGATAAAAAAGATTATGACAGCATTGAATGGCTTATAAAAGAACAACTGAAAGTATGCGGTGATGAACACAGCCGGGCATTTTATACTTTGGTCGCAAAACATGTTCCTGTTGACATGATTTATCGGGCTTTATCTGAAGCAAAACAGGAAGGCAAAATCAAGCGTAAATTATACACGAAACTTATTATGGAAAGGGCCAAGAAATATCTTGATCCGTACTTAAAAAAATCTTCAAAGACCGATGATTCTGTTGAGCTGTCCGAAGAGGAGAAGAAGCAGATTAATCTTGATTTATTAAAAGAACAGGAAGAGTTTGCAAAGAGAATAGCAAACCATTCTGAGCCGGAATTTACCGCAGAAGAGATAGCAGAACTTGAAAAAGATAACGAAGAAAATATTAAAAGAATAATGAAGGAAGAAGAAGAAAATGAACAAGCCGTTCGACGTGCCATTGAGAAAAGGATAGTTGACAATCTTTAATAATTAGTTTATTGTCGTAGCTAACTATATTTTTTCCAATCAGCTGAAAATAATCACCTGCAAAAATAGCCCTCCGAATTCTCACACCCCTTGCAATTAATTGTTGATTAATGTTAGCGATCTTTATATTTTATTTGTTTATAGCCATATTTCCGTTTATTAACCGCTAACGACTGAAAATAGAGCAAGGGGTGTAACTGCATGCTCAGAGAACCCAAGACGGAGACAATCGGATTCCGCTGCACGGCGGATTTTAAAAAGAAAATGATCGAGATTGCTTACTCAAAAAAGATGGAACCATCGGAGTATATGCATGAGGTAATTGAGAAAGATATCCGACGAAAATTATCCGAACCGTCCGACACGGAAAAAACATTTCTTGAGCTAACTTTCGATAGATATACCGACAAGATATTATCTTTTATTTCAACAAATATCGACAAGAGATTGGCCCGGATTGAAGCGAAAGTTTTAACGGAAAAAGAGAGAGAGGCGGCACGGATACTTGATGAACTTATTGATTCGGCAAGGCAGGGAAAACTAACGATAAAGGACGAGACAAAACAAGCCTGGTTTAAGAAACTTATTGAGTCACCGGATATGCAGAAAGATATTGAAGAAATGCGTAAAATAGTTGCGGATAAAGTTCAAAATATTAAAGAAAAAGATACCAGAAAGAACGCTGAATGATTTCAGTTTCTTTATCAAAGAGCGCCGAGTCCGGCTCGCTCTATTTTGACAAGGATTCTTATTATTCCAGTGATGAGAGAATGTCGCAATGGTATGGCAGGGGAGCCGCACATTTAGGTGTTTCCGGAGCGGTGAAGAAAGAGGAGTTTGATATAATCATTCATGGGTTTGATCTTGATAAAAAGCCGTTAGTGAACAACGTCGTGACTGAAGACAAAAAGAACGAAAAAGGCGAGGTCATCAAGGCCGGGCGATCAGGATATATTGACGTAACTTTCTCCGTACCGAAGTCGGTTTCTTTGATGAGTTATGTTGATGATCGCATCGAGCAGGCGCATAATAAAGCTGTTGAACGGGCCATCAATGAAATTGAAAATAATTACACCTTTACGCGAAAAATGGTTGAAGGGGAATTGCACTCCGTTCAAGAAGATAATGTCGTGATTGCCAGAATAAATCATTATGAAAGTCGTGAGCTTGACCCGCAGCTGCACAGTCATTTAGTCTTGATGAATTTAACACAGGGCGATGATGGAAAATGGCGCAGCCGGGACAACGGCAAAGTGTATCAGAACCAGTTGTATCTTGGCCAACTTTATCGCAACGAATTGAGCGCGGAGCTGCAAAAGATTGGTTATCAGGTTGAGGTTACGGACCGGGCCAAAGGACTATATGAGATCAAAGGAATCTCGCGGGAGATCGTGGAAGATTTTTCAACCCGGCGCAAGCAGATTAAAGCAGCGGAGAAGGATTTTAAAGATTATTCCTGTTCGGAGTCGAGAAAAAAAGAGTACGCCTGTTTATCATCCCGCAGACAGAAAACCGATTCGAAGATTGAGGAGATCCGGGAAAAAACGGACAATAAATTAACGAAAAATTACGGAAAAACGCTCGAGCAGTTGAAGGAAGAATCGCTAAGCCTCGAGCGACCCGCCGGGCCGGTGATTTCACAAGAGGAGGCGCTGAAAATCGCGCTCGAGGAGGTCACGGACAAACAGAGCGGGTTTCGGCGGGAAGAGGTTTTGACCCACGCCATGAAGGCTACGCTGGGGCAGTGCAAGGCGGACGAACTGTCCGGAGCATTCGATAAAAACGAGGAGATTTGGACGCTGGGCGACAAGCCCAGGTTTGCGCTGCACTCAAAAAGCAGCGACCGGATTTACACGACCAAAGATATTCTTGAGACCGAAAAGAACATCATGGCATGGGCCAGGGATGGACGCGGCAAGTCGGAGATTGCCGTGCCAGGGGATTTGGTCAAATGCCACCTTGAAGCGATGCAAGAGGACAAAAAACTCACTAAGGGCCAACAGGAGGCCGTGGAGATGGTCTGCACGACCAAAGACCGGCTGTCCCTTGTGCAGGGCGACGCCGGGGCCGGAAAGAGCTATGCCTGCGATCATATCCGGCAGATCATGGCGAAGGAGAGCATTACGGTCCGAGGCTTTGCTCCGACCGGCAAGGCGGCGGATGAGTTATCCGGTGTTGGGATCGAGACCAGGACCGTGGACAGCTTTCTGGAGAGCGCAAAATTGGGCAGGACGGGAGTGGGGAAGCGGGAGGTCTGGCTGGTCGATGAGGCCGGGATGATTGGCAGCCGCAAACTTGAAAAGTTCCTGAAAGAAGCGGATAAATATGAGGCAAAAGTTGTGCTCATCGGCGACCGGAAGCAGTTTTTGAGCGTGGAGCAGGGAAAGATATTTGCCGATTTGCAGGAGCATGCCGGCGTGTCGAAGGCGGAACTCACGGAAGTCAAGCGGCAGGAAACGAAACACGCCAAAGAAATTGTGAAGGCCATCAAGGAGCGGGATTTTGACAAGGCCTTTTCCACGCTTGAAGGGCAAGGCGCATTCAAGGAGATCAAAAACCGGGAGGAGCGTAATGGCCGGATCGTGGACGAGTACATGGCCGACCGGAAGAATGGCATATTCACGATTGTGCTCACCAGCACCAACGCGGACCGCAATGACATCAATCGGGAGATCCGGGGACGCTTGACAAAAGAGGGGAGTGTCGAGTCGGGCCGGGGCTATCAGACTTTTCAGAAGGCGGACCTGAACGCCGTCAGCCGGAACTTTGCATCGTCGTACAAAGAGGGCCAGGTGGCGGTTTTCAAAAGCGACTGTCAAAATATCAAGCGCGGAACACAGGCGACGATTGTTGCGAAGGACCCGGAGAAAAACACTCTTTCCGTCAGATATTACGACAGGGAAGCGAAGAGCTATAAGGAGTCTGCGCTTGACTGCCTCAGACAGTCATCACCGATGCAGGTTTATGACGTGGTGGAAAAGAAATTTGGCGCCGGCGACAGGGTCATGTTTTTAAAGAACGACAAAAACGCCGGAGTCAAGAACGGCCAGACCGGAACAATTAAAAACATCGATGAGCAGGGCAACGCGGTTATCGGCATCGGCGAGCAGAGAAAGAAAAATTACCGGGAAGTATTGCTTAACCTGAACAACAAAGGCAGTGAGAAATTTACGGCATACAATTACTGCGATCATGCCTACTGCATCACGAGCCACAAGAGCCAGGGCAGCACCTACGATAAATGTATTGCGGCGTATGACGTGTCCAACCATAGGACCAACTTCAACGAATTTTACGTTGCGGCAACCCGGCAGAAGCAGGACGTAACGATTTATACCAATGACAAGGAGCGCTTTAAGGAGCAGGCGGAGCTGGAACAGGAAAAGCCTTCGACGTTCGATGTGTATGATTTCAGCAAGTACGATGCAATCATGCGTCAGAACCGTGTGCAGCTCGAACCGGAAGAAAAAATAAGAGAAATACACCGCATAGAACAGGGCCTCGACGCATCGATGGAGCGGGGCGAAGAACCGGAGCAACCCAAAGAACCTCCGTTAAAACAAAAGGAGAATGTGCGTGAAATTGAGCATGAAATGGATTTATAAACCGAACAAGGTTGTGGTAATCGGTTTTATTGTTGTGAGCCTTATGGTATGTTATGCCGCGCAGGCGTTGATTAAGCGGGAGTTTCTATCGAAGATTTCAGAGAGTATCGGCTATGACAAGCATAATCAAGCTTATTATAAGGGCCTTTTAGTTTCCGTGGCAAATGATAATACCGGCGAAATAAACGCATTTGTCCTTAATCCCTTTGCAAACTGGCAACCGCTGTTGATATTATTTGCCGTCTTAATCGGCATAGGGGGAGGCCTCATTTTTATCAAATCAAAGCAGATGCTGTTGGAGCGGGACAAAGCGGAGTCCGGCAGAAAAATAAAAGAGCTTGAAAGCACGATAGAGCGGAAGAAATCGGATATTTACGAGTTAGAAACTAAAATGAAGAACGCGACGACCCTTGCTGATAACTTTAGAACGGAGCGTAATAAGTACCGGGAATCCTACGATGCAATAAGCAGTCAGAATGCCGCGCTTAAAAAGCAGTACGATGCGGCACTTCAAATGAAGGACCGGGAGCATGAAGCGGAAACCGGGAAAATGCAGCAATTTTTTGCACGTGAATTGTTTAATGCAAAAAATCCGCCACCGAGTGGTGGTCCGACGGATGATAACTCAATTTAACCCATAAAAGAAGCGGGGAGTTTATGGCGGCGCGGAAAACTATAGAGGAGCAGCTGGAGGCGATGAAACAGCGCCGGCTTGAAAAGATCAAACAAATACAGGTCAAAGACAAAGAAAAACTTAAAATCCTGAACAAACGCCTGGCAAAGATCGAGGCTGAAAGAACCTCGGAGGCCGGCAAGGCGCTGAAAAAGCTCTATAAGGAACATGCCGGCTCTCTTGACATTAAAGATGTTATCGCTGTTTGTGAAAAACATTGGCCGGCCCCGAAGGAACAGAAAAACAGCCCCGCCCCGTCGACGGCGGCCGCCGCGTGAGATCGTTCGGCATTATTCTGCACAGAGCCGTATTCTCATTTTTCTATCTCTATTTCCGTTGGGCCTGCAGAGGGGTTGTCGCCGGGGAGGAGAATCTCGAAAAATGTTTACCAAAAGGATTTATTCTGGTCGCTAATCACGCGTCCTATTACGACGCCATGGTGCTATGGTCATATTTTTATTGGAAAAGGGAAATCAAGATTATATTTCTGGTGAAGGCCTGGCTTTTTTATCATCCGTTTTTCAGCGTTTTTGTTCGCGCGATGGATTCCATTCGGGTGAGTAATACAAAAGACCGGGTGGAGTGCGGCCGGGAATATCGCTTTATGAAGGGAAGAAAATATATTTGCATCTTTCCGGAGGGTGGACGGAGCAGGGACGGATACTTACAGAGTTACAAAAACGGGGCGGGCAAGATTGCGAGAATAATGGATTTACCGATCTTGCCGGTCGCTTTGGTGGGTTTTTTCAAGGCGTGGCCAAGGGGAGCAATGTTGCCGAATCCAACGAAATGCGAGCTGCGATTCCTGGCGCCCATATATCCGGAAGCGCCCGCCGAACGAATGGTATCAGCCGCTATGTCAGGCATAGGAAAACAATTACGGCCTGAGCAGGGGCTTAGTACCGGCCGGGCGGAAACAGATCATAGGGACTAAATCATCATGGACCCGAAAGTAAAGGCAAAAATCATTTTTGCCGTGGTATTATGGGTAATCGTGGTTCTGGTAAAATTCGGCCGCTTTGTAGAACTATTTGATGACTTGAAAACCGCCAAAGGCAAAAAATGGAAAGCGGTTCTATCTTTTATTGCTAAAAGCCCTTGGTTTTCGTTTGTGGTTTTTTCTTTTTTCATGCTTCTGTTTTTTGACCGGACAACCCGTTTCGTCGATCTTTGTTTGACAATGCCATTTTCCTATCTTTTGCCTGTTGCCGGGTACGCAATTTTAAAAAAATTAGGCGGTCCGGCCGGGGGCGGCAAAGAGCATGTCCGAGGGTCGAGCGTCTCGGAAGAAACGGTCTTGGCAAGAGCGCTGGCAAAATATACGGATGATGGGTGCCTGCCGGTAACGGCGAAAATAAAAATCCCCGCCCATTATGAGACCACCCATTTTTTCACCATCGGCAGGCCGGGATGCGGGAAGTCGCAACTGTTTTACCGGGTAATCCGGAAGGTCATTGATAGGGGAGAGAAGGCGATAATTTATGATTTCAAGGGCGACCTGGTCGCAAAGTTCTACAATCCGGACAGGGACATTTTATTTAACCCCTTTGACAAGCGCTGCGTGAACTGGAATATTTTTAACGAGATTGAATCCCAGCTCGATATCCGCAGCATTGCCAACTCGCTTATTCCCATAACGGGCAATGACCCGTACTGGAGTAATGCCGCGCGGGACGTTTTCGCGGGGATCCTCACGGCCTGTTTTATGGCAGGGAGAAGGAGCAATGAGGAAGTCTTTCAATGCTGCACCATGCCGGCGCATGACCTTGCAGCATTCCTTTCAAAATATAAAGGCACGGAAACCGCCATACGGCACCTTGCCCAGGACAAGGCGAGTCAGTCCATTCTTTCCGTCATGGGAAGCTCAACGCAGTGTTTTGAGTATCTTCGCAATGTCAACGGGGAGTTCTCCATCAAGAAATGGGTCTCCGATCCGCAGGACAGGAGAACCGTATTTTTGACCAATTACAGCGAGATTTCGGATACTATCAGACCGGTGCTGTCGTTGTTGATCGAGCTTGCGGGAAAGCGGGTGTTGTCCCTCGCCGACGACCGGCAGAGGCGCTTTTTCTTTTTTATCG
>JAQUMP010000093.1 GCA_028718065.1 Chitinivibrionales bacterium
GCCACACCATGCCGATCTGGAATTGCGTTTTTACCGCAAGCTGACCATTGGGATCGTAGGTTTTGCCGAGCTTATAGACCCGCAGTGCGTCCTTGTAATTGGCCTTGGCGAAATAATAATTCCCCAATTTATAGGCCGAGCCGCCGAAGAAGGATGAGTTTTTGTACTGCGCAAGAATGGTCTCATAGGCGGCAAGGGATTTGGCCGTATCGCCGAAGGCGGCATAGCAATCGCCCAGCAGATACTGGGCGTTGGAAGCCACCTGGGTGCTTAAAAAATTGTTCAAAATAATCTCATAGGAACGCGCCGCGTCGCGGTACTGTTTACGTTCGAGATAATAATTGCCGATTTCGAGCTGGACCTTTGCCATGGATTCGGTCTCTTTGGCAAGCTCCAGCGCCGATGCAAACGATTTGGCGGCCTCCTTGGGGCGGTTAAGCTTGTAATAAACATCGCCCATGGCGATATATACCTTGGAGATCAGGTCGCTCTGAGAATAAACGTTTACAAACCGTAAATATTCCTTGATGGCCTTGCCGTAGTCGTCTTCGGCGATTTTTTTGTCGGCCGCCGATACCGCGCCCGTGGAGTCCTTTTTAGCCAGGGCCATGTCCGCATCCCTGACATAGGAATCGGCGATAATCATCTGGGCTTCGGAGAGATTGTCGGACTCGGGGAAGAAATCAAACAATATCCGCAGTTGCTGCCGGGCCGAATCGGTGAGGCCGAGTTGCAGGTAACACTGGCCGATTAATTTGACCGCATCCTCAAGGTAATAGCCGCTCTGGGTGTCCTCGTTTTTTTTCTGCAGATCGACCTTGGCCTTTTGCAAGGTATAAAGACTTGTTTCGCGCTTGGCCTTGGATTTGGCGCGCGAAGCCACATCCACATTCGTATAAACGCCCGGGTCCAGATCGGCATAGCGGTATTTGGGGAATTGTTTGGCGATTTCGCGATTGCGCTCAACTTTTTCCAGGTAGCCGATTGCCCGATGCAACTGCTGATCGGCCGCGGCCAATTGCCCATTGCCCGCATCGTTCTTGCCTTGATTTAAAAGGGCCCGGCCGTTTTCCAGAAAGATAACTTCGGCATAAACCGTTTTAGGATAGAGCATCACCAGCGAATCGAAGGCCTTGATCGCCTGGTCGGGGTAGCCGTCGTTGCTCCAGGCGCTGCCGATATGATACATGGCCGTTTGGACGATATATTCGCTGGCCCAGTCACTATTGCGGCGCGGGTCCTTGTGAAGCGCCTTGGGATACACACACTTTTCCAGCACTAAAACATTAAAGCGCCGGATGGCATTGCGCTCTTTTTCGTTGAGCGGGCTCTTTACAATAAGCGAATCGCCGCTTTGTTGGAACAGGCCGCGGGCAATAAGCTGGTCGCCGAGCGCTTTGAGCCTGGGCTGGCCCTTAAAGGAAATCTGCGAAAGCGCGGCGGGATAAAAAGAAGCGTCCTCTTTTATTTTATTGAGGGTCCCGATGACCTGCCGCTTCATCTCCGGGCTTACCATGGCCGTCGTCGTACAGGCGGCAAATGCCGCGACATTTTCATCCTGCATGCGCTCGAGCAGCAGCCGTCCCGCCAAATCGCCGCTCTTGTTTTTAATAAGTTTATACAAGGGAGACCAGTCGGCGATGTCCGCCGGCCCGAATGAGAGCGAATCGTTGCGGAAACGCTCGATTAATGCGTGGGCGCTGTCGCGGGCCTCGGCGAATTTACTGTTGTTTTGCAGCGCTTCGATGGCGGATAGCCCCTCTTTGCCCTCCACGATGACCTGGTCGATATCGATGGTATGGAACACGGAATTGTTGACAATAGGGATAGAAAGAAAAAAAAGGGCGATTGCCGCGAGAACGCTATTAATCAGGATGTCCATGAAGTTTCAAGGGTCCTTTTCGGCAGGCGAGCCGCCTCCGCGGAGGGTCTGCGACGGAAAACCCGCCCGCCTTATTTTATTTACCGCTGGCCACCGTTACCCGCCAGGGATTGCACTGGAGTTGGTCCAGCGTGCTCGATGGGATTGTCGGCGCAATCCCGCGATTGCCGTATTCGTCCTGGGTTATGACCGCCATTAAATATCTGCCGGAGGGCCATGAAGACGGATCCACATTCGCCCAACGCACATTATCCAGAATGTAATTCGGCACCTGGACATTATAAGGTATAACAAGATGGCGATACGAATAGAGCTGGTCGATGGTCATCTGGGCCGGGGTAACAAAGGGATTCCATTGCATGGTATCCGGGAACTGGGCGATAACGAGCAAAACCTGCTCGATGCTCGCATGACTGCTTGATTGCACCGATGCCAAAGTTTTAAGCGAGTAGTTAAAGGGACCGGTTATAGTGCAATCGTTCCCGA
Source organism: Chitinivibrionales bacterium (assembly GCA_028718065.1). GTDB lineage: Bacteria > Fibrobacterota > Chitinivibrionia > Chitinivibrionales > FEN-1185 > JAQUMP01. The sequence goes on from JAQUMP010000093.1 coordinate 2,369, forward strand.
TCCAGTCCGGGTTAACACCGCTCTGGTTAAGGAAAAAAACGGCCTTGGGCGGATAGAGGCCGAAGTAGGTCTGCCCGACGTAGGTAGCGCCATCGACTTCTTTAAAGGACAAAACCGTGCGTACATCGTTAAAAAATCTTCCGGTAAATCGGAGGGCAACGGCGAACTCCTTGACTCCGGCATTGTAAAGCGCCGAAGGGTTCATTTTAACCATTTCATGATAGGCTTGACTTGGAGAGAGCCCGGAAAGAGTAACCTGACAGGCCTGTTGGCCCCCAACCGGCGTCTGCCCGGCGAAAACGAGCATGCTATGGTTTTCGTCGAAATAGCCGGGATTGGCGCCCCAGTATGAACCGGGTGTTGCAAGTTCATTATAATAATTACTGCCGACGATCCTAAACGCATAGGTTTTTACCGAAGGGTCCTGCGTTTTGATGGTGCGGGTAAGTGTGTTGGAATTTCCCGGTTTCCAAATGGTATTCGGATTGGTGGTATCGATGGAATAATGATACACAAAATTATCGTCATGCGCAGGACCGCTGCCGGTCAGGTGCGAATGGATCGACGGCGCTTGCAGCCACGCATACTGCGACCCGGCATGCAGAAATATCGTCTGGTCGCCGGGCTGGGCAATAAGCGGGGAAGCGCTATCGGGGGTAATGAGCCAGTAGTCGAATTCCTGATTGATACTGGTATCGGCAAAAATAGATACGCCAAAATCGATGTTACCGGTGTATACCGTATAATTTTCGACCGTTGCGCTGTTAATGGTGTTCGCGTAAACACGCATGGTCCGGGTTCCGGGATCGGTGCTGTTTTTAAGTTTTACAACGATACGATAGGGCCTTATATTAATAACGCTTTTGAGCGTATCTATTTTTACTTTACCGGTCGGATCGGGTTTATAGGTGAGTTCGGCATAAACCGTTTTTACCCCGTTACCCTGCGCCAGCGTCCAGGGGAATACATCGACCTGGGGAACCGCGGTCATTTTCGGGTTGGGGTTGCTGAGGTCCAATGAATCAAAATTCGGCACCGCGAATGCGGCGACGGAATCGGACAAGGTTCCCGGAGGAAGGGTACCGGATTGTTTCGCCCGTATCCAGCGTTTTTGCGTAGCGGATGAATCCATTAAGGCCTGTAATTGCGCATTGGAACTGAAGGTAAGGGGGTTTGATAAATCGATATTAATGGTCTGCCCGAAACCATTCGTGCGCATGTTGAGGAGATAATGATTGACATTGTTGGTAAAACGAATGCTCGCCAGGGTGTCCGCGGGATCATTTACATAAAGCGAACATTTATCGGTCACCGTAAAAAGCGCGGCTTTATTAATGTTAAAGGATATTTCTACGCCGACCCGGCAGTCGACCAAAGGCGAAGAAAGGAGTCCCTCGGTGGTATCGTTGCCGACAACCCGCACCGGCTTTATTCCATACCAATATACGGTATTCACCAATTCGAGCACATCCGTGAATGTTGATTCCGATTTTGCAATGTAGCGCCGGTTTTCGGTTGACACAACGGTCGTGGGGTCCGGATTGCTGTCTTTGTCTAAGATCGTAGTACGGAATATGCGGAAAAAACTGACCCCGGCGGTATCGTGATTGTTCCAGCGCAGGGTCGCGTTATCGGTGAGCCGGTTAAAGGTAACGGAAAGGCCCGTCACCGTTTTAGCAAAATCAGCGGGCGGGGCCGCCACGGTTGCCGGGTCAAGGGGTTTGGCGCATTGCATCAGGAAACAGGCTGCGATTGCCGTGATAATAAAAGAGACGATTTTTTTTAATGTTGTTTGTAAACCGATCATACTCTCGATCCTTGTTTGATGATTTAACTTTTAAAACGACGTCGTATATAAAACTTTCGCCCCATCGGGCGTGCCGGCAAAGGCCAGATTATTTTTTAACGCCTTAACCACGGACGATTCCTGGGACGATTTGCTCGGTGGGAACATAACCGCATCGACAATGTTCCAACCCCAGAAAACAACCGCGCCGCCCAGGTAAATAAACATGTTCCGGCGCGCGGTGGAATATTTATTATAAGCGTCCTGCCAATCGTTGTATTGCTTGATTTTTCCCTCATAGGTGACCGCCATATCGTAGCGGATGGTAAGAACATCGGTTTCACGCGAGTGCGATTGCAATTGCGAAGCCTCGGTAAAAAGCATGGTGAGCAAAAGACCTTCACCCGCCATATAGCCGAGTCCCCGGACTTTTTGATCGTCACCGAGTTGACCCATGCCGGGAAAAATAATCGATTTAATTATGCGATTTTCATCCGCACGAATTACGAAATGCGCCATTACTATAAACAGCATCACCAAACTCATTCTCGCTGCTCGCTTCAACATACGCTTTCCTCCGGAAGATATTTCCAATAAAGCAATTTAAATTCCCGAATATATTTTGGCAAAAAATTGATAACTGTTCGTATTATAGGGCTTTCCAAGTCCAAGCGCCGGATCGTATTGATTGATATCGTAATTTTGGCTGCCCCATTGATACCCGAGGAAAATGGTCACGGTATACCCTTTGTATTGCGCCTTGGAAACAATCTGGCCAAGCCCGGAAAATTCAAAGCGGTTTTCCTCCGGGCTTAACAGATCGAAATAGCGCTTCCATTGCAAACCGACCTGGAACTTGGTATTTTCCGCGATTTTATAATCGAGACGCAAAATCGGCACATTCAGCAAATACCCATTATTATTAAGGTTGTATTGCGACCAGCGGATGCGAATTGCCTTGAGCGTGTCGAAGTTGGTGCCGACATTATCGAGCGTATCGATTTTGTTATCGCCGTTTATGTCCGTTTCTATATCTTGCCGAAGGCTACGCGGGTCATTGTTCCAGTTTGAGGGTCCGGAAATTTCCCGTTTCATGGAGAATGCCAACTTATACTGAGGGATGATTTGCAGATTGTTGAGAGGATTAAAAATCCTGCGCCAATCCTCAAAGTCGTTTTTAAAACCGATGGTATAGCTGAGGCGCTGGATAAAATTGGCGTCGCCGATGAGCCGGCTTGAATAATCTTCCCATTGTGAATTATAGGAAATTTGCGGGTTCGTGGGATCTGAACCGGTTTTTATAGTATAGGTATCGTAAAACTGCCGGTCCGGAATTTGCAAATTTTTTTGCGCGCCAAAAGCCCACCGGAAGCCATATTCAAAATTGTGGATGTTATTATAAATTACGCTACCCACAAGATTGTCGACCACGGCCCGCCGGAAATTCAGGGGATCGGTATAATAATAATAGCTGTACGTATTGTTCCCGGTATAAACCGTAACGACCGCATCGTTACGGAAATTATCGCTGATGGCGCGGAATTCGTTGCCGATATCGATCTGAAGTCCCTGGCTCCGTTTAATTATCTGGTACTTGGCGGTGGCATAGGCGACAAATGATTTTCCATCGATATCAAAACCACCGGGAGGCGAGATACCTCCGTCCCGGTTTTTTTCGTCGATGACCAGATCGCTGGTTGCTTGACCTTCGGCAGTAGCGCCAAAATCGATGGTGGTGTGGTCGGTGGGCGTCCAGCGCAGATCGAGCGTTAATCCCTGCACTCCAAGCGTTTTAATGCTGTTGCCGACCAGCATATAGCCGACATCGTGACCGAAATCCGGCAGAACATTGTCGTCTTCGTAGTCGGGAATTCCATTGTTATTTAAATCGACGCCAAGGTCGAATACCGGCGGATCGCTGTTAAACAACAAAAAGTCTTCTTTATAATCCGGTATGCCGTTTTTGTTTTTATCGTTCTTGGAAGCAATAACACCGTCGGGATCGTCGAAGGTCATATCCATGCCCGTAGGTAAAGTCATTCGCACCGCATTGGATGTTTTAATAGTGCCGTCGTTATTGAACATTGTTTTTTGGCTCGGGTCGATATCGCTGGGATAATAACGCAGACCGTTTTCCACGAAGGGATCGTTGTCCTTGTTATTATCGATGGTGTGATAGGCATTTCCAAAGGGATACGGGTAGGCGAGATAGTCGGGAATCGCCCCTGGCGCGCCGGAATTTTTATAGGTGGTCTGGTTAAAATATTGGCTGGGAATTACATTAAACAGGTTTGTTTCCCACTGGGGCGCAATATAGTAGCCTTCGCCGCTGAGTCCGACCGTTTTAGAAAGCGGGCGTTCGGCTTTAAGGTTGGCGCTGATTGCATTGGCCACGGTTCGATGGCCGATGCTTCCGGGCAGCGCGTACTCATGCTGGTTGAGCGCGGCCTCGCCCGAAAACTTTATTCCCCCAAGCTCGCCTCTAAAGTTTACGCCATAGGTAACGGAAGACACATTAATATTGTATTCGTAATTATAGGCATGCAGACAATATTTACTGGGATTGGCATAGAGAGTATGTTTGTCCGGCTCAGTGCAAACCGCATTGAATTCATCCCGGGAAATGGGAATGTTTTGAGTTGACTTGGCAATATAATCCCCGAAATAGGTTGTGGAAAACTGATTGCTGTTCTGGGTTGTTGCCGTGGAGAAGATAGGCGATCCCGGAACGATAAGATAATAGCCGGGTTGGGCGTTGACCTGTTTTTTGTTATCGTAGATACTGCCGACCGATTTCGTTACATTCGAATAAATCGTCTGGCCGGTTTGGGTATTTTGAATGCCCTGGATGGCCAACGGGATCTGGCGGTCGGTGGAGACAAATACGACGTAGTTGCCTGCCACCTTATAGGTAAAGTTTATCGTCTTAATCTGGCTGATGGTATCGAGCGTGCCCGCTCTTTGATTTGCGGGCCCATCGGCAAATTCCCAGAATGAAGGATTGATCTGAAACGCAACTATAATTGGAATAACGCCGGATTGCGGCCGGGCGATGGGAATATCGCGGGGGAGCAGCAGACCGTCTTTATCGCCGATAAAGGTGCGGCGGAATGCCCCTTGGTAAAGCTGTTTGGCCCGGACCTCGCGGCCGTTAATGAACATTTTAATGTCATCCACATACACGCCGGCATCGAGCGTGTCGGTCGGGGTGCCGTCATAAAATTCAAAGTGGATTTCGTTGGGCATCCAACCGTCCGGAACCTGACCTTTAAACCACGCTTCGCCTTTTTTAATATCGGACATGTGGTGGTTAATGTAGGTTAGCCCGACGTCAACCTTATTGGCGATGTTCTGCTGGGCGTGCGCGGCCATAAGCAAATCGTAGTCGCCATAGGGGGATTTTCCGGAAAAATCCTGGCTTCCGGTATAGGCTGAGTTGTAATAATAATTTGCGTTAAAGGAACTATCGGTGACGGGATATTCGACCAGCGAATTCGCATCGCCCGAGCTGCTGCCATCGGTCATCATCGCCAGGGCGCCCGGATCGGTGCGCGTTCCCATGACGGTCAATTGCAATTTTGACGACCATATATCCCAGCGGATCCCTTTAAAATTAGTCATGTTAAAAGTGAGCGGCGTAAACTTGGTCTGGATTTGATCGCCGATAAGAAACGATGTCTTAACGCCGCCGATGGCGTCCTGCGAAACCACCAGGTTTGAAAAGTTATTGTAAAAATCGGCCTTTTGAAATTCGTTGCTTTTGGAAAAAAGCATGGAGTCGCTTAAACTTCGGCGGGCGCTGGAGGCCGAGGAGGCGGTGTTATAAAAATTATACATCTCCACGCCATCGGTGATATGATCGCCGAAAAAATCGTACCGGCCCACGACATCTTTCTGGATTTTGAGTTTGGAGTAGGTATCGCGGCCGTAGTTTTTATAAAAATTATCATCCTCGGACAGCTTGTCCGTGAGCGACTGCGCCCGAAGGCTCCCTTGCGTAAAGAAAAGAAGAGCAATCAGACCAGAGAGTTTTAAGGCCGGCATAATTCCCCGTTTCATTCGCGGCTCCTTAACCAAAAATGCTTTTCGATATTGGTTTTATCTGAAAATAGTATCTGTTAATAATTGACATAGTGCGTAAAGTTACCGGTATCGCACCCCTCCCTCGGAGGAATTCGGGCGTGCGCATCAATTAACCGCTATACTTTCCCTTTACAGACCCGGCGCAGGAAGCCTGAACTTCGCACGTTCAGGCAAAAATTAATACGCCCTAAAAAATTCATAGTAATATATAATATGAAAAAATATTTTCCATAAAAAAATTATTTTGGTCCCTCCCGGACTCGGACATGCCAACCGCTCCGGCAGGAATCGGCCGGCGAGGATTTAAAACCAAGCGAAAAGTGGGCGGCCTTAACGATTTGGATTTTAATCGATCCCGCCTCTTTTTCCACCCATCCGAGCGTATCGCCCTTGTCGCCGGTAAGGACATGGTCGGGCCGCATGATCTGAACGATTTCACCGGCAAAAACACTGTCGGCGCTCCCCAGATTAAGGTAGACTTCACTGCCGTTGCATTCCAGGATTTTTCCCTCTTTTACCTCCGCGGCCGCATTGCCGCGGAGCTGGGGCGCGGTCTTAAAATCAGCCGCCACTTTGCGATGCAGCTCGGCCGAATAATTTTTCATAAGCGCGCCCACGACGCTCTTATGAAAATATTCGGACCCAAACGGCGTCCGGCTTAAATAATAAAAATTCATCTCGCTGTTATCGATCTGAAACGGCATCCAAACGCTAAAGCCGCCGTCTTTCCGTTCCGTATTAAAAACCGCATGTTCCAGGAGCGATCCCGTGGCAGAGGCGTAAATATCGAGCTCAAGGTGAATGGCCGCCTTAAACGATTGCAGGGCCCCGATAATGCCGACACCGCCCTGCCCCTGAAGAGCGGAGGACTGGTCGGCGACGGGAAGCGGGATGGAACTAGCGTTCCCGACGCTTCCGTTGGCATTCACGCCTTGCTTGACAACAAGGAATTTAAGCACCGTGCCGGTGACGATAATGTTTGCATGAAAGCGGCCGGCCAGATTGTTTTTAATGCGCGCCTGGCCCAATTCACTCTGTTTCCAGCCGTTATCCTTGATCGCCGCAAGCACCGAGTCAAAAGGCACGCAGGCAATGGCCGAATCATGCGAGGGCAGGGTATCCACCGTCTGGGAAAACCAGCGCGGAATATCCACGCGCAGGTCCCAGGCTTCGTTGAGTTTTACCTTGTCTTCCAGGGGAAGAAAAATGACCCGGATTGGAGCAGCACCGGCATTGCCCGCAAGGATTAAAAAGCACCCAATAATAAAATACTTGTTGAATTTATTTTGCAGGTTTCGCTTGACTATTCCGGTATATTTCATGGGGAGCCTGATAACTTTAAGAAAGAATATGGCATTAATTTATATCCTAATAAAATGAAGGTGCTATTGTTTTATTTAAAAAAAT
>JAQUMP010000094.1 GCA_028718065.1 Chitinivibrionales bacterium
CTAAAGCCTGGTCCCAGGTTCCATAATCGCTGGTCCCGTAAAAATTATCCCTAACCCAGGTAAACCCGAGGTTGCTTACTTTTTGAAGCGTTGCATTATCCGAGGTTGAGCCATGAACGATTATACCCGCAATCGAAGCAAAACTTCCAATCCCGGCGGGCGCCGGGGTGGGCGTGTTGAACTGGGCGAATAAAAAAGCCGGCAGGATGCCTCCCAGAAATAATGCGATTGCGCCCAAAGATTTTGTTTGTTGAAAAAAGCGTGAACCCATAACGTTGCCTCCATCTTCCTGGTAAATTTTATTGATTTAAATTACAGCACATGGTCCTATTTTGTCACGGTCAACAGATATTTCTTTATAAAATCCCCGGCCCTGAATTCCCGGATATAAACGTTACGCGCCAGAAGAGATGCAACCGGCGCATCAACAATGTAATAGCCCGATGGCTGATAGTTGTTTACAAAAGAACACACCGTCCTGCCCTGCAAATCATAATATTTTATGCTCACGAAACAGGATTTGGGAAGGGCATAGCTAATAGCGTTGCCTATTGTGTTAAAACTGAAAGATTTAATACCAGTCGAAACAAGCTTGCTATCTGTTGTTGAATTATTAACCGTAAGCGTCAGGTCTATTTCCGACTGGGTATAGGCCACCCCGCCCGGATTTCCGGCGGGCACGGAATAAGCAATCACCGCTATTCTTGCCGCGCCATTCGCGACTAATGCAGCATTAAAAGACAGGGTGAATGCCCCGCCCACAGGGGTAACATCGAGGGCTACCTTGTTATTGCCATTGTTCAAATCATAGGCCGCGACATTTACCCACTGCGGACCGGTCGTGCCGGTGATTGAAGTCGTTCCGGAAACCGTTGTCCCGTTTGTCGGGCTGGTAACGGTAAAGGCCGTCGCGGTCGTTGACAAAACAGTTATAACGCTTGTGGCTGTTTTGCCGCCGTCCTGCGTGGTTGCCGTAACCGTATCGCTTCCGGCCGCGACACCGGTCACCAGGCCGCTTGCATTTACAGATGCTATGGCCGTGTTGCTTGAACTCCAGGTTACGGTTTGGTTGCTTGCATCGGCGGGTGTTATTGTGGCCGCAAGTTGCTGCGTTCCCTGTAAAGCAATAGTTGCCGTTGCCGGGCTAACACTTACTTTCGTTACGGGCACGTTGACCGCGTTATTCAGGGTGAAATAGTAAACGCCGCTGGCCTCGGTCATCGTCACCGAATTGTTCGTAAGCGCCACCGCATCGCCATACTGATCTTGACAGGTTGTACCTGCCGGTTCAGTTACCGTGGCCGTCCCATTCGGCACCCACACGATTTCTACCGTGGGTGATCCGGTCAATACAATTTTCCAAATACCATTACTGGCGGCCGAACCGTCATTAGCGGCGGGGTTTAAAAAACTCTTTATGGTTTTTGTTCCAGTGATCGCGGCAACTTTCTGGAGCGCAAGATTAGCGCGGCGAAGAGTGCTCCCTTTAAAGTTGTCATCGTTCCCGAATAATGAATACCCATCGTCACCATCGCAGTAAATGCATGAGATATCAAGACCGACCATCCAGTTACAGAGCATCTGCCGGGTGGTTATATAGGCATATCGATGTTGGTCGTTCTGGGCGTCCTGGTCCAACCGGGCGCCCCATTCCGTCATCCAGTCGTTGTTCATGTTCGGAAGATACTGCTTGTAGGTAGCGCGCCACTGGACCATGTTGGGGAAGACCAATTCGGGCTTGGATTGACTATTGGGAGCGCCGTTCCACCCGTTCATCCAGTACTCATGGATCCCGATCGCGTCCACATTGCCCAGACCCGCGGCGCACATGCTTTGTTCCCATCCAAAATCAAACCGCGCTATCCCGCCCGAGGAAACAAGCGCAGAAGGATCGCCTTTATGGACGGAGTCGGCAGTCGCCCTGCAAAGCGCCGCATAGGATGCTCCGCTGGGAAAAGGGTCGATATTGCTCGGTTCGTTCCAGATCTCATAGCGCACCATGGTATCTCTATCTTTATACCGCGCCGCGGCCGCTTTGGCGTACCTGGCAAAGGCGGTTACCGACGCCTGGTCGGTTGGCGGGTCCGTATAAAGCGGGTTGCCATAACAGAAAATAAACAGAACCTTAAGGTTTCTTTGTTGACAAAGAGATACTATCTGGTCGAGTTGGCTCCAATTGTAAACACCGGGCGTTTGTTCGATGTCGCGCCATTGCGGGTCCACCCGTATCCAGGTCAAACCATCCGCTTTTGCCAGATCGAGCCCGGACGTAGAAGTCGGGTTGTGCATGGCAATCCCCATGACCGAAGCCAGTGGGGCAGTAGTCGCCGCGAAGGACCCGATAGAAAAGGACGTCATTGCCACCGCGAACGCTACCCCGGAAAAGATCGCCCTAAAAAACATTTTTCTGTGCATAATTCCTCCTCCAAATAAATGAGGTTTATTAATGACATAGCTCACGCTATACCCGCTATTGATGGGCGGGATTTTTAAATCTTACCCGATTAAAATAGGAACAGTTTTTTTAGATTACAGGCGCCCTGGCCTTATTTCGTTATGGCCATCGCCTCTTTCTTTACAAAATCACCGGCCCGCAGTTCCCGAATATAAACGTTTCGTGACAATGACGAAACCGACTGTTTAAAAGTGTAATTTCCCGGCTGTTGAACATTATTTACATAAGAACATACGGTTCTTCCCTGCAAATCATAATACTTTATACTCACAAAGCATGGTTTGGGAAGGGAATAATTAATGGCATTTGCCGTTGTGTTGATGCTGAAAGATTTATTATCCAAAACCGCCGGCAAAACCGCGGTCGTCGGCGGCGCGGCCAATGCGGCGATTTCCGAGGCGCTCAAGGCGCGGCTATACAGGTAGACTTCGTCAAGCTTTCCCTGCGTAGTTGTCCCCACATTGCCCCGTCCGATTGCTTGCGGGGTAAAAGCTCCCGTTAAGCTTCCGGTCGCGTCCTGCACTCCGTTTAAGTAAAGCGTTAAGGTGGAACCCAGGCGGGTGATGGCGCAATGCGTCCATGTCCCGGCGGAAGTCGCGGTGGCGGCGATAACGGCGTCGCCCGAACCGGTGTAAAAACGTAACAGGCCGCCGGCAAAATTAACGTCCTGTCCGGCGCCTTCCAGACCCACGATGGCCTGATTATTACCAATGGTCCCGGTTAGGTTTACCCATGCGGCAATGGTAAAATCGCCCGGAAATACGAGATCGGGAATGTTTACCCATCCGGTCGTTCCGTTAAGGCTTACGCCGTTGCCCACTTTACCGGTTGTAAATGACGCCCCGCCGGTCAAGACGCCGGTGTCATTATTGCCGGAACCGTCGATTGCGATTGTCCCGCTCGTTTCATTAAAACTCCAGTAACCTTCCGGTCCTGAATTTGACGAAACGGTAATGGCGCCGGTCGCCGTTTTGCCGCCATCCTGGGTTGTCGCTGTAATGGTTGCGCTTCCTGCCGCAACACCGGTAACAAGACCTCCGGTGCTTACGGTGGCTATGGCCGTGTTGCTCGAACTCCAGGTTACGGCTTGGTTGGTTGCGCCGGAGGGCGTAATTGCGACTGCTAATTGCCGGGCAACGCCGGCATTTAATTTTAAGGTTGTCGGGCTAACGCTTACGCCGGTTACGGCCACGGGCACGTCGACCGTGGTTACATAGACCGGGCCGTTGGCCGCATCGATGGTTATATTTCCCGAAGCGGGAATCGTAATTGCATTACCGAGCATGTCTATGGCGGTCGAACCGGCACTTAACTGCACGGTTTTCTGTCCGGTGCTCATCCAGGCTGCATAGACGGTTTTCCCCGCCCCTGTCATACGGATCGCGTTTAATGAAGTTTCGTCATTGTAGATGCCATAGCTTACCAATGTCATATTTTTTGCCACGCTAAAAAGCGTCTTTACCGCCTGCGTGGCAGTTGGATGATCCAAAAGGCGGTAGTCGGAAGGATCCCCGCCGGTGGCGGCATAAAGATTGGCCATTTTATAACCCGCGGCCCAATCGCAAATAAAATGACGCACAATTAAATAGGCAAAAGCCTTTTCATTGCCGTTAAGTTGATTAAAGGGATAGCCCATTTCAGTGTCCCAGTTTGGCAAGTTCCCGACCCCATACTGGGCTTTTGTGGCATTCCATTTTGCCGTCTCAGTTATCATGGCTTCCGGTTTACCTATGGCAGAAGGATTGCCGTCGAGTCCGGGCAGCCAATATCCATGCACGCTGGTTGCCGTAATACCGGTTAGAGCTCCCTGACTTAAACTTGAGCTCAATAATTCATTATTAAACCAGGCCGAAGAGGTTGCGGCCACTTGCGCATTTTTATCACCGGCGAGAACTGCCGGTATGGCTACCTTGGCAAATGAATTATATGAACCAAAAGAAAAACCACTCATAAAAACTTCCGGTTCATTTGAAATTTCCCAACGCACTCCCTTGCCGGCAAAATGAGCGGCGGTTTGTGTATACCAATTGCCGATCGATCCAAGATTCTGGTTGCCTTCGGTCATGATCCAATTGGGCTTTAATCCTAAAGAAGTGTACGTTGCTAAAGCCTGGTCCCAGGTTCCATAATCGCTGGTCCCGTAAAAATTATCCCTAACCCAGGTAAACCCGAGGTTGCTTACTTTTTGAAGCGTTGCATTATCCGAGGTTGAGCCATGAACGATTATACCTGCAATCGAAGCAAAGCTTCCAATCCCGGCGGGCGCCGGGGTGGGCGTATTGAACTGGGCGAATAAAAAACCCGGTAAAATGCCACCCAGAAATAATGCGATTGCGCCCAAAGATGTTGTTTTTTGAAAAAAACGTGAACCCATAACATTGCCTCCATCTTCTTTTGGCTTTAAGCTCTAAGCATTGCAGAAAATTTTTGACGTCTATTTCCCGCCCAAAGTGAAATAATAGACACCGCTGTTCTCGTTCATTAACGCCGAAAGATTGTTGCCATTGCTTGTCAGACTGACTACGGCGCCGTATTGATCTTGACAAGAAGAACCAATCGGCGCCGTTATCGTGGCCGACCCTTTCGGCACCCAGGCAATTTCAATGCTGGGTGAACCTGTCAATTGAATGGACCAAATTCCGTTGCTATCGGTGGGGTTGGTAAAACCGGCCATCGTCCGGACGTTGGTAACTGACGCCAGTGTCTGGAGCGCCGCATTAGCACGGCGAAGGGTATTTCCATTAAAGTTGTCATCCGTGCCGAACAAGGACTGCCCCGCATCACCGTCACAATAAATAAATGACATATCAAAACCGACCATCCAATTGCAGAGCTGCTGGCGGAGGACCAAATAGGCATATCGATGCTGATCGCCCTGGCAGTCTCCGTCGGGCGGATTCGTAAAAGTCAACCCGTTTAAGTATGGTCCGGATTGGGTCATCCAATCGGCGTTCATATTCGGCAGATACATTTTATAATTTGCGCGCCACGTTATCATTTTGCCGAAAATGTTTTCAGGGTCCGCGTTGCCGCCGTCGTCGCCCATCCAATTCTCATGGACCGCAATCGCATCGCACCCGATACCGCCGCCCGCGGCGAGCATAAGGTTCTCGTAGGTAAAGTCAAACCAGGACAATCCGCCGGTCGAAACGAGCGCCGCCGGATCGCCTTTATGGACGGAGTCGGCGGCCGCGCGGCAGAGGGCGCCAAAAGTTGCGGCGTCTATTTTGCCGAAAACTTCCGGCTCGTTCCAGATTTCATAACGGGAACCGGTCCCCTTAAAGCGCACCGCGACGGCTTTGCAATAATTGCAATAGGCCGTGATCTGCGCCGGCGCTACCGGCGGAAAAATGCCTGTGGAATCAGACCCGCCATAGATGGAGTTGCCGTAACATAAAAGCCACAACACTTTAATGCCCCGCGAGGTCGCAAGAGACATTATGGAATCGCTTCTTGACCAATCGTAGACGCCGGGCGTTTTCTCGACATTCTTCCAAACATCATCCACCCGTATCCAGGCAAAACCATCCGCTTTGGCAAGATCGAGCTCGGCGGCATTGGTCGCGGCATGCAAAATAATACCCATGGTCGCACCCAGCGGACTGCCGGCAGTCGCCGCAAACGACAATGCTATGGTGGAGGAACCGCCGGGCGTCACGGAAACGCTGTCCTTGACAAGCTGCGGGACAACGGAACTTTTATTGATTGCATAATAGACCGCCAAGGCAACTTCCGCCGGGACCGAATCCAGATCAACATAGCCATTATTGCTTTTCGGCAGGGAATAGGTGGTCGTGCCGGGGACATACAGATATCCGTTGGCGGTATCGATGTTCGCCGGGACGCCAACCTTGATCGTTCCGGTTTGCCTGATAATAGCATCGGGGACGGGCGCCGTATCGGCCCCCGAAACAGTCACGCCCAAAACAAGCGCCCGCGTTCGCGCGCTCAATTGCACGGCTTCGATATTGTAAACACCAGATCGCACGCTGTCAAGCCGATATTTTCCGGCAACGTCGGTGGTTTCGGCTTGGAGTGCGGCAGTCGCGGAATCTTTGACCGCATTAAACTGTGCGGGAACAAGCCTTACGCGGACTTTTGCCACGGGAGCGCCTTTGGGGTCCACAACACAACCCATGACCACGCCGTTGGTTGTCTCGGAAGAACCGCCACGGCCGGCAATATCAGGGGCGGTTGCACAACCCATCCACAGCAGCAGAAAAGCTAATCCTATGTTTTTCATGCCTGCCCCGTTTTTGTGGATGAAACATCGGACAGGGGAAAAACCTGCATATTGACCTGGTATGCGCAGTCGGTTTGGTCGTCTTCCCCGACCCGCTGGATGATGGCCTGGCGGCAATGCCGCAATATCTCCCGTATGTCTTCCAGTGTCTCGTGCCGCATGTTGACGGTCACGGTCGAAACGTCCCGTTCCACTGCCGGAAAGCGGTCGATCGCTTCGGCCGAAAGCTTGATTGTTTCTTTCTGGAAATTCCTCACTGCCAGCGATTTGATCTGCGGACCGGTCGAAATATGCTGATTAGTCCGCTCAAATACGCCGATGGCCGAACGCCGGATTAATCCAAGCCGTTCGAGCAGCTCAAGGGCCTCTCGCGCCATGGCTGCGCTGATCGGCGGAGCGAGTTTTTTCCCCAACTCGCGGTAGTTGGTTGACACATCATAAAAGCCGATCACCGAAAGTATCGCCGAGTAATACCATTTTTTATAATATTCATATTGCAAGGGATCAAGGTATTTTGGCTGTACGCCTTTTAATTGCATCATTTTTTCAAAATGGCCTGAAGCCTCTGATTCGGTTTTAGCACGGGTAAACCGGACCATGGCCTCAAAATAACCGGTTTGCTGAGGCGTAAATTTGAGGTAGGACCCGATGCAAGCCGCTTTGCCTGCGGAAAGATGCTCCACCTTCTGCATTATTCGCAGGAGGTAGGCGGCATCGAGGCCGATTTTGCTGCCGAACAGGCGCAGGGAAAACCAGGATTTTTCCTGCTTGTGCGCCTCGTAGCAGTCGCGCAGGAATTCGCGATAATCAGTATAATTAAAAAGTTCTACCATACCCTGCTAATATAAAGCAATTTCTCAGGTTTGGGTAGAGTAATTTGCAATTTTGTTGAGGATTTACTCAACAAAACATACTGTTTTTGGTGTTATTTAGGGTTTAATAGAACTTTTATTAATGCTCGAACTCAACAGATGCAGAAATAGAGAATTGCATTGTCGCCATTTTTTACCTGCATTTTATTCCTATCTGACCACGGTCAACATGTCTTTCTTCACAAAATCCCCCGCCCGCAGTTCCCGGACATAGATATTTTTTGACAGCGACGCCGGTATTGTCAAGGAATAATTCCCAGCCTGTTGATAATTGTTTACAAAAGAACATACGGTTCTTCCCTGTAAATCATAATATCTTATGCTCACAAAACAGGCTTTGGGAAGGACGTAATTAATAGTATTCCCTGTTGTATTGAAACTGAAAGATTTAATGTCAACGACCAGCGGCAAAACCCCGGTCGTCGGCGGCGCGGCCAAAACGGCTATTTCCGAGGCGCTCAGGGCGCGGTTGTACAAATAAACTTCGTCAAGTTTCCCCTGCGTTGTGGTCCCCACATTACCCCGGCCGATTGCTTGAACGCTAAAACTCCCCGTTAAGCTCCCGGTTGCGTCCCGCACTCCGTTTAAGTAAAGCGTCAAGGTGGAACCCAGGCGGGTAATGGCGCAATGCGTCCATGTCCCGGCGGAAATCGCGGTGGTGGCGATAACGGCGTCGCCCGAACCGGTATACAAACGCAATTTACCGCCGGCAAAATTAATGTCCGCGCCGGCGCCTTCCTGGCCCACGATGGCTTGATTATTGCCGATTGTCCCGGTAAGGTTTACCCATGCGGCCACGGTAAAGTCGCCCGCCGTGGTCTGGTCCGGAATGTCGACCCAACCGGTCGTGCCGTTAAGGCTTACCCCATTGCCTGATTTACCGGTTGTAAATGACGCTCCACCCATCAAGGTGGCGTTGTTTTTATTAGCCGAACCATCGGCGGCGGCTGTTCCGCTTGTTTCATTAAAGCTCCAGTAACCGCCGAAAGGCGCTGATGCCGTAGCATACACGGTCGTGTCGACATGCTCTAAAAAATCTTTATTTTGAACATCGTATCCCACGGATGTCGCATAGAGTTGAAAAGGATCGTCCGGCGTGCCATAATAATATGCTCCATCGGTAATATCACACTTGTGACCTGCATTATTGCCGATATCAAAGCAGGTCTGGCCGCCTACGCCCGGCATCATCCAGTTATGCCGCCAACTGTGAGCGGGCAAAACCGATAAGTCCGGCGGATCCAAAAGAACATAGAGCTTTTTAACCTGCCACACCGAAAGGCTGTCGAGCTGCCCCGGATACCGGGCCGGATCGGCCGCCGCCGTATATGCCTCGATACAAGCCTGCGCGGACGCAAGGTGATCGGGATGATTTCCATCGCTCGGCGGCGATGGCGCCGCCAAAGACTGCGGCGTATGGGTAACGATCACGTCGGGCTTGTATTTGCGGAAAAGCCAGGTAAAATATTCTATGACTTTGTCCTTGCCTCCCCAGCAATTCCATGCGCCGTCAAGTGTATAAGGAACATTGCAGCCGCTGGTTTCGGTATAGTGCGCAAATATAGGGGGATTTGTTAATTTGTGTTCCGTAATGTAGCAACTTTCGTCATTTACACGGCAGCATTTCGGGCAATCGGTCGTGAGAACAATTATTACGGGAAACTTGCGCACCTGGGCATACCAGGCCAGCAGCCCGGCGCCCATCCAGGGGTCGTCGCCGGCGTGCCCGACAACCCACATGATGGCGGCCTTTTTAACCTGCGGCCCGAAAGTCCAGTTGCTCTGCGGGTAACAATTGTATTGCCCGTAGGCGGCAGTAAAGAAACAGAAAGCCACAAAAGCGGGAACCAACCAATGTTTCTTCATGCCTTCTCTCCTTTAGGTTTCTTTTGTAAACGGCGGGGCGAATGCCCCGCCGTTAAAGCGACTTTCTTTAACCTCGCACCTGAATCCCGTTCAATACCGCGCCCGGATAACCGCCGGACGAACTGCTGGTAACGGTGATCGTCAGCGACGTCGCATTGGCGGTAAATGTCCCGATTACCCATTGTCCGTAATTAGTGTT
>JAQUMP010000095.1 GCA_028718065.1 Chitinivibrionales bacterium
GAACTTGTCAATATGGTATTATTGCTGCTGCGGAACCGCGACCGCGAAAGCACTACCACCTTCATGACCGCGGTTTCACGGCTGCTGCGCTGCGATGCGGCGCGCATCGTGGTAGAAGATCCTGAATCGGGAAATCGTTCGACACTCGTGCGATACCCGATCCACAGTGGTTTGGACCGTTTTTCAAACCGGGCGATCGACTGGGCTCGCGATGCCTCTCATACGATCTTGCTGCTTGAATCAGATTGGGCAGGTTCAAAAGACGAAAAAAACCAATCCCTGATAAAAAATGCCGTGGCATCCATTTTGTGCGCCCCTCTGCGCCATGGTGACGGTTTAAAAGGATTTCTATATCTTGACAGAATAAAAAAGGACGATCCTTTTACGGAAAACGACCGTCTTTTCTGCGACCGCCTGCTGCCGCTGTTTGTTGAGCTTCTGGCCAATGCCGAAGAACGGCAACGCCAAATGGAAATTATCGCCTCCCTGCAAAAGGCGCGTGAAAGTGATAATGGCGGGATTATCTATCGCAGCGAAAGCATGCGTGCGGTACTTGCGCTTGTCGATCGTGTCGCACCGACCGACTCGCCGGTGCTTGTTTTTGGCGAAACCGGCACGGGTAAAGAGCTTGTTGCCCGGCAGCTTCATGCACATTCATCACGCAAAGAAAAACCGTTCAAAGCCATTAACTGCGGCGCGATCCCCGAAAACCTGATGGAGTCTGAGCTTTTCGGATACGAGAAAGGCGCCTTTACTGGTGCTTCCGCACGAAGAATTGGACTTTTTGAGTCTGCGGATGGCGGGACTGTTTTTCTGGATGAATTAGGAGAAATGCCGCTGCAATTACAGGTAAAATTGCTCCGCGTTTTGCAGGAATCCGAAGTTCTGCGTGTGGGTGGAACAGAGCCGATAAAAGTTGATGTCCGCATAATTGCCGCCACCAACCGGGATTTGGCTGCGGACGTAACAAGCGGTAAATTCCGATCCGATCTTTTCTTCCGGCTCAACGTACTTTCTGTTACGGTTCCTGCACTGCGGGAGAGGAGCGAAGACATACTTCTGCTCGCCGAGTATTTTATCGGTAAATACAGCAGCCGTCTTGGCCGCGACCAGAAGGTATTATCGAGCGAGGCACAACGCTGCATGGCAACCTATGGCTGGCCCGGAAATGTACGGGAGCTGGAGAATGTAATTCAGAAAGCAGTAATCTTATCGGCATCTAAAAAAATCGAAATACAGGATCTTGAAATCACCCAATCTCGGCAAGGTTCTTCCGACGCGGCCCCTGCACATATACCAACTCTGCATGCCGCCCGCGAATCTGCCGAAAAAGAGGTTATTCGTTCTGCATTGCGCGCAACAATGGGCAACGTATCACAAACTTCACGGGTGCTTGATATCGACCGGAAATGGCTGTTAACACGCATGGCGGAATATGGTATTAACGCCGAAGAGTACCGTCCAAACAGCTCGAGGAGCGCCGGAAGCCCTGATATAAAATAACCAGCAGATTTATTCAATCATTTTTTCAAGCCAGATCCATGCGATAGAGCGCCAGCTCTTTGAGCGTGATCGTGTCGATTTTTTGCATGCCTGCTTTTTTTGCGCCCGCTTCTATCGTTTTTCCTTCGAGCCGGTGCGCCAGGGGCGGACCCTTTTCACTTTCTTTATAGGGCCACTCAAGCGCGACCACACGCTTGCGCGTGACCCGACGCGCTTCCGTGAGCGCCTGCACCAAATCGTCGGTCTCGTGCAGTACCAGGCCAAAGAAAACAATATCGAAGGTCCGGGCTTCAAAGGGGATCTTTTCGGCGCTGCCGATTCTGAAATCCCCGGCCGGGACGATTCGTGAGGCTTCTTTAACCATCTCCTCATTAATGTCAATTCCGGCAACGCAACAAGTGCGCTTTGTAAAGCACTCCGCAAATACCCCGCTGCCGCATCCCACATCCAGTACGGTCACCCCACAAGGGGGAAAACCCTCCATTGCAAGGCCGACAACCCGCTCGACTTCCAGTAAGTCAAGGCGCGCAGGATCGCGCAACCGTTCTAATCCGTGATTATAAGTTTTTTCATTCATGGTGTTTCCTTTTAAATCTTTATTGTTTTTAATCGCAGGCTATTGCTCACCACAAAGACGCTGCTGAACGCCATGGCGCCGGCTGCAAGCATTGGGTTTAAAAATCCAAATGCAGCCGCAGGAATCAAAATTACATTATAGAAAAACGCCCAGAAAAGATTTTGCCTGATTGTGCCGAGGGTTTTGCGTGAAAGCCGGATCGCGCGCGCCACACCGGCCAGATCACCGCTCATGAGCGTTACCGGCGCCGCAGCCATTGCCACGTCGCTCCCTGTTCCAATGGCGATGCCAACGTCCGCCTGGGCCAATGCCGGCGCGTCATTCACGCCGTCGCCGACCATGGCAACAATATTTTTTCCTGCCTGCAATTTTTTTATCTCAAAAGATTTTCCTTCCGGAAGGACTTCCGCCAGCACGGCATTTATGCCTACCTGCCGGGCAATTGCCTGGGCGGTCTTTTTGTTATCGCCGGTAATCATTGCCACCGTAAGCCCCATTTTTTGCAACTGCGCAATCGCTTCTTTTGAAGTGCTTTTCAGCGTATCCGTTACCGCGATGACGCCTTCTACCTTTTCGTCAATCGCTACGAGCATGGCGGTTTTGGCCCCGGCCTGTAACCGTTGGAGCTCCGACTCCAATCCGTTCATTGAATATCCGCGTGCAATCATCATGCGCACATTACCGACGGCAATTTTCCTGCCCTCTACTTCGGCGTGAACGCCGTGGCCCGCTTCCGATGTAAAGCCCGACAATGCGGAAAGCGTTATTCCACGGGCGGCGGCTTCGGCCCAAATCGCCTCGCCCAGAGGATGCTCGCTCCCTTTTTCCACCGAGGCGGCCAGACGCAGCAACTCCTCTTTGTTCCAGGCGCCTGCCGTTATAATATCGGTGACCGCCGGTTGACCCTTTGTTATCGTACCTGTTTTGTCAAGCACGACGATCGAAATTTTTCCCGCTCGTTCAAGCGCTTCGCTGGTTTTAAAAAGCACGCCGTTTTCGGCCGCCTTTCCCGAACCCACCATAACGGCTGTGGGCGTGGCCAAACCCATGGCGCAAGGACAGGCGATCACCAGGACGGCCACCATGTTAATTAAGGCGTGAGAAAGCTGGTTGGCCGCCTGCGGCGCAAAAAAATACCAGCCGACAAAGGTCAGGCATGCGAGCGCCAGCACCACGGGCACAAAAATCGCCGATACCCGGTCCGCCATTTTCTGGATGGGGGCCTTGCTGCCCTGCGCATCTTCGACCAGCTTGACAATCTGCGCCAGCGCGGTTTCCTTGCCGACTTTTACGGCTTCGAATTTTAAAAGCCCGAGTTTGTTTAAAGTTGCGCCGATAACTGCATCGCCGGGTTTCTTTTCGACCGGAATGGATTCACCGGTCAACATAGATTCATCAACAGCACTTCGACCTTCGGTAATCACGCCGTCGACCGGGATTTTTTCGCCGGGTTTTACGATAACAATATCACCCACGCAGACATCATCGATCGGCACCTCTTTTTCAAGCCCGGCGCGAATAACGTGAGCGGTTACGGCCCGCAAACCCATTAATTTCCTGATTGCCTCGGAAGTGCGGCCCTTGGCGCGTGCTTCCAGAAATTTGCCGAGCCGGATCAGGGTGATGATTACTGCGGCAGTTTCAAAATAAACATGCCCCGAAATCGCCCCGAATACAATAAAGATCGAAAAAAAATAGGCGACCGACGAACCCATGGCGATTAGCACATCCATATTGGCCGATCCGTTGCGCAACGATTTATACGCGCCGCTATAATAGCTCCGGCCTGCATAAAACTGGACCGGCGTTGCCAGCGCCCACATTATATAGTTAAGAAAATTGTGCGAAAACCAGTGGAGCGGAAGCAATCCAAAATCATGCGCCATGGAAATAAGGAACAGAGGTATGGTAAAAACCAGGCCCAAAACAAGCAAATATCGTTGATGAGCAATTTCTTTTTGGCGCGCATCGGCCTCGACATCCTCGGCATTATTCCCCAGTTCCAGGGCCTTAAATCCCGCCTTGGTAATAACCGCGCGTATGTCTGCCTGGCTTACCACGGTCGGTATATATTTAAAACGGGCTTTCTCATTTGCAAAGGAAACGTGCGCCTCCAAAACGCCTGCAATTTTTTCTAACGCTCTTTCCAGCACACGGGCGTCGTTATCGTCGGCAAGGCGCTCTATAACAAGGTCGGCCTCGCCGGTCGCCACCCCGAATCCCGCCTGTTCGATTCGCGCGATTAGATCCGACACTTCCAATTTTAACGCATTCATTGATATTGTGGCACGTTCGGACGAAAGGTTGACGACGACATTTTCAACGCCGTCTAATTTCTTAAGGCTGCGCTCAAGCGTGGCCACGCAGTTGGCGCAGTGCATGCCGGTAATGGGTAAGGTTATTTGGTTGATTGGGTTCATTGAACAAATCTTTACAGGACAAAAGTTAATTCCGGATAATTTTGTAAGTCAAAATCCAAAATACAACCCAAAATTGTCTTTGAGGATAAGATATATCCCCACCAGAATCATAATCATCGCGGTAATACGACGCACCCAGATTTCGATAACAGTCAATTTATTAAAAACAGCACCAACCCAATGCGCGGCAAAGGCAAGAAATAAGGCAAACACAATAACCGGTAATGCAGTTCCAAACCCATAAAGAACGGGCAATAAAATAGACGAATTGTTTTTAATGGCCAGAGGAATTAATCCTCCGAAAAACAATCCGGCTGATACGGGGCAAAAGGCCAGGGCGAAAATTATTCCCAAAACTCCCGCGCCCCAGATGCCCATTTTATCTATGCGATTCTGAAGCCCCATTCCAATCCCGCCACCGGCAAAACTAATTTGCCAAATATCAAGTAACAGGAAACCAACAATCAGCATGATCGGGCCAATGAACAGGTTTATGTATTTCTGAAGAAAATTGGAAACACCGGGTATGGAAAAAAGGCCTTTGGTTACCAATACCGCAACAGCGAGATACGCAAGACTGCGGCCCACGGTATATAAAAGGCCGGCAAGTAAAACCAACAGTGGCTTTTCAACCCGCCGGCCAACATAGGAGATCGCGGCAATGTTCGTTGACAGCGGGCAGGGGCTTATCGCGGTTAAAATGCCCAGCCAGACCGCCGCACCCCAGGCGAGCACGGTTTCGTTCATAGGCACTTACCATCAAGACAGGCTTTGACCTCTTTTTTAATGTATTCCCGGTAAGCTGTTTCATTTTGGACTAACTGCCAGATCCGGTCGAGGTTTTTAAAAGAGGTTTCTTTATCACCTTGACGAACAGAAATAATAATTGATTTGGTGTATAGCTTATAATCCCGGGTAAAATGTTCATTGTCTTTGTCTTCGACATTAACGGTCTTCCATTCTAAAATCCCTTTTTTAATTCCGTCCGCGAAATCGGATTCGACTACCGACTTTGCCAGGCTTTCCAGCTTAAAGCATGTCGGGCAGCGGGCATTGCCGTGAAAATAATAAACGATCAGTTTTTGCTCCGCCTTTGCCGGATTGGTGGCGGCAACCGCCGGTTTTTTTTGCGCCGTGGTTTTCTGTGCCGCGGGTCCGGCATTTGAGTATGAATACATAATTCCAACAATAGCCCCCGCTGCAATAATGCTTGCCAATATCGATCTAAACGCACCGTTACGAAGCATGAAACACCTCCCGTTAATGTTTACAAAACAAGATTAAACAAAAAGCCGACACAAAGAATTCCCACGCCGACCACGGCAATGAAGACCGCAATAAGCGTCGGTTTTAAAACTTTGCGCAAGATGACCATTTCCGGTAGTGATAACCCGATCACGGACATCATGAATGCCAACACCGTTCCCAGCGCCGCGCCTTTTGAGAGCAAAGCCTCCACAATTGGAATAATCCCGGCGGCATTGGAATACATGGGAATGCCGATGGCAACGGCCAATGGCACGGACCACCAGGCATGTGCGCCCATGATCTTTGCCATGAGACCGGCAGGAACCCAGCCGTGTATTGCGGCGCCCACCAGAATACCCGCGACGATATAGGGCCAAACTTTTACAACAATGTCTTTAACCGCCTGCCGGCCATAGTCGATGCGGTCCGTCCAGGTCAATTTTTGCGATGCTTGGGCCCCGCCGTTCATTCTCATATCGTAAACCCATCCTTCCACATGTTTTTCCATGCGGAGTTTGCCGATAACGATTCCGGCGACAAGCGCGATGGCCAATCCGGTCCCCAGATACAGCGCAGCCACTTTCCAACCGAAAAGTCCGAAGAGCAATACGAGCGCTATTTCGTTAATCATGGGCGCGGATATTAAAAATGAGAATGTTACTCCAAGCGGTACTCCGGCTTGAACAAAGCCGATAAATAACGGCACTGCCGAGCAGGAACAAAATGGAGTGACAACACCCAGCAGCGCCGCGAGTATGTTGCCGACAAACGTCTTTTTTCCCGCCAGCATCGCCCGCGTTTTTTCCGGAGTAAAAAAGGAACGTACTACGCCAATCCCGAAAACGATCAGCGTAAGAAGCATGATTACTTTAGGGGTTTCATATAAGAAGAAAGCAAGCGCATCGCCGATATGCGTTCCCGATGCTAAGTGGAATGCCGAATAGGTAAGATATTCTGAAAATCGTTTTAGCACGGAATAAACCAGCGCCCACAGTACTAGCAATCCCGATATCAGCGAAATTCTGAAAACCAGCGGATTTTTAGAAATTGTCATTATGATGTCTTCCTTTATATCCGCTCAACTGATCATTGCATGCAACTCTTTGGACTTTGGAATTCTCCCGGTTGCTTTTACCTGACCATCCACAGCCAGCGCCGGCGTTGACATTACATTGAATTTCATGATTTCGGCGATGTCATCTACTTTTGTCACTTCGGCCTCTATACCGAGATCTTTGACCGCCTGTTGCGTGGCCTCATATAACTTTTTGCATTTCGGACAGCCGGTGCCGAGGATTTGGATTTTTTTCATAATAAATTTTCCCCTTCGTATTTGTTTAAATATTCCAATTTGCCCAAAGCGCCACATTTGCCGGAAAAAAAATCAGCCGGCCGCGCCGATCTGGTCACGGGCGGCCCTGACAATGGCTTTATCGACACATTCCATAAAGCCCGGCACGCATTTCATCTTAAGGCGGTAAAAAACCGACGTGCCGCGCCGGTCATTGTTCACCACCCCGGCCGCCTTCATGATGGTTAAGTGCTTTGAGATCGTCGACGGATCGTCGCCCACAAGCTCCACCAGCTCATTCACGCAATGCTCACGTTGCGCCAGCGCCTCCACGATCCGCATGCGTGTGGGGTGCGCCAGCGCCTTAAAAACCTCAGCCCTGTTTTTGCAGCGCCGAACGCCGACATCCCTATCAATATGTTCTTGTTTGGTCATATAAGAAAATATAATTAATTACGTACTTTTTAGCAAGCCATTTCCAACATCTATTGCCCGAATATCTGATTGTGTGGACTAATGGCAATCGTGGTGCTGGCATGCT
This sequence comes from Chitinivibrionales bacterium, assembly GCA_028718065.1. Classification (GTDB taxonomy): domain Bacteria; phylum Fibrobacterota; class Chitinivibrionia; order Chitinivibrionales; family FEN-1185; genus JAQUMP01. Next base: position 7,581 of record JAQUMP010000095.1, read on the forward strand.
TTGCCGGCATCAAGAACGGAAACGTTCTTTGCTTCATAATGCACAATAGCCTCAGATATTGTCGTGGCTTCCACCATAAAGGGCGTGATTCCCGCTTCCTGAAGAAGATTGGCCGCTCGCAGGCCCATTCCCCGGCAGAGAACAGCCTCGGCCCCGGTTTTTCTGATGGCGTCCACCGGCATGCACTGCCCGTGCTCATGTTCCGCCACGCCATTATCAACAAATGCGACATTCTTCTTTTCCGTGTCATAAAGCGCGAAAAAAGGCGCGCTGCCGAAATGGCCGAAAATTACCGATTCCATGCCATTCGCTTCCTGTACCGGCAAACATAACTTCATACATTCCTCCAACATTTTTTAAAGTTTTTACTCAAACCGATTTTTTTAGAACAACAAAAATCAACGCTTTTGCATTGCGGGCAGGCATCAGGCCTTTTCGTACCGCATTGTACGGCCCAGGTATGCCGGCATTTTGCGCAGGTAAAACGACATGCATCCATCTCCACCTTGCCACCCTCAACGGCAAGGCGTTTTGAATTAATCAGAAAATCCGCGACTTTTTTGTGTGCCGAAGTAATGATGTTGCCAAAAGTCTGGCGGGAGATTTTCATTTTCTTGGCCGCCACCTCCTGGTACAGACCGGCAAAATCCGCAAGACGGATTGCTTCCAATTCATCCATGGTGAGCGCGACCGTCTCCAGTTCTTTTCCTGGTATGCTACCGCAAGGCTTGAAACTGGATGCTTCAGGATTGCAGACTACTCGTCTTAATTTGCATGGACGCGGCATAGTTCCCCGTATGTTTCTGGCATATGCTAATAACAAATTATATATTGCCTTGGCGGCAAATATCTGAAAATTAAAAACCTTGACGTAATCCAGGTCCGCCAATAAATTTGAGGTGATTATGCCATCGAAGTGTATCGCGCTTTTTTCCGGAGGGCTGGACAGCATCATCGCCTGTCATCTGCTCAAGCAACAGGGCATCGAAGTCATTGCCCTGCATTTCGTATTGCCCTTTGATCACGGCATAAAATCAAAACTTGACATCATTATTTCTTTTGCCAATCAGCTTGGGGCGCGGCTGATAATCCAGCAAGATGGCGAGGATTTTACCGATATGCTCAAGAACCCGTCTTTCGGATTCGGCAAACATGCCAACCCCTGCATCGATTGCAGGATTCGGAGGCTCAAAAAAACCAAGGAGATAATGAGCGCCGAGGGCGCGCAATTTATCGCAACCGGCGAAGTGGTCGGGCAACGGCCCATGTCCCAGCGACGGGACAGCCTGAATATAATCGAAAAACATGCCGGGCTCTTGGGTTACCTTCTCCGCCCGCTTTCGGCCGGATTGCTCAAGCCCACCGTTGCCGAACAAGAGAGGTTAGTAAATCGGGAGCTGCTTTTATCGATTCAGGGACGCGGGCGTAAAGAGCAACTTGCCTATGCTGCCCGGTTCGGCCTGGCGTCTTTTCCGCCGGCTGGAGGATGTCTTTTAACAAAGGAAAGTGCCGCGGCGAAGGTAGTTGATTTGAAAGCATCCTGTCCCGATTTTACGTTTAGCGACATTCAATTGTTGAGCATCGGCCGCCATTTTCGCATAATGTCAACAACGCGGTTTATCGTGGCGCGGGACGAGCCGGAAAACAGCCTGCTGGAAAAATTTATTCTGCCCGGCGATTACCGTTTTGATATGGTCGGGGCCTTAGGTCCGGTCGGTCTCGGCCGCGGGATTGCGGAAGATGAAGAATCAATTCAATTTTGTTGCCGTATCCTTGCCCGCTACTGCAAAGCAAGGTGCGATTCGCATGCCTCGGTTTCGGTCACCCATAATAATCGCTCGGTGGTTTATTCAATAACGCCTGCCTCCCCTGCGGATTGTGATTCCCGTAAAATCTGATTGTTTCATTAAAATCTAAAAAAAAGGGCCGGTCATGCGCACTGCACGACCGGCCCTTTTTCTAAAA
>JAQUMP010000096.1 GCA_028718065.1 Chitinivibrionales bacterium
AAATAGTTGCGACGGATTACGGCCAAAAAACACCCAGTTATTAATGAGGTATTTTCCTGCGGGGAGGTCGTTTAAGGATATTTTAAACCCGCAATACCCAATCGACGAATCTGCGCCGCAACGTTTAAAAACGTAGCCGCTTTCGCCCATCAGCCCCGACGGCATCGAGGTTTGCAACAGCCAGCCGTATCCGCTGCTGCGGTTTACGCAAAACATGAGTGAATGATCGGGGTTCACGCGAATAAAAGTATCCAAGGGCGTGCTTGGCTCAAAAGAAAAATCCGCCCGTACGGAAGGTATCTGGTACGAAAATGCCTGGGCTTGTCGTGTTAAAACCGGGGTCATCTCCAAATAGGCCTCTTTAAACAGGAATTTTAAACGGATCGGCAGGTGCGCAATCACCGGGACGCCGGTCATTTGCGGGTAGCAGATTTGATTGACGGCCGCGCTACTCCCTTTGATCCATAAGCCGAGATTAAGATGAAAATCGCCCCTTCTGATAAGCCTGATCGGGCCTGCTTTATAGCGTTTGACAAGGCATACCAGATTGTTTTCCGTGTATGTAATCGGCAGAATGCCCCACAAAGCGCGCAAGGTGAGCCGAATGCGCAATTCCCCGGTCATATCAATATAGCGGTTATTTGCAAAATCCATGCAGCCGGCGCGAACAAAATGGAAACGGTCATGCCCGAAAACCGCGTAATAATAAGGAGTAATTACCTTTTCCTGTTGAGGATCGTAGTGGATATAAACGGTCGGGGAGAGCGGCAAGGTAGAATCGGCGGAACACCAAAGTAAGCGCGATTGACTCCCGCGATTAACCCGGATCGGCAAGCCAAGGGATTGAACCGTCTGCGCGGACTGCGCATCAAGATCCTCCCACAGAAATGTAATTTCGTCATTGGTATCAAGGAGACCGCCGATCCGCGCGCCGTTCGGTTCCTTGCCCGAAGGACAAACATAATCGCCGGATGAATCTACTTCGTCAATCTGAAACGGGACCGGCGCGCCCGAAGTTCCAAAAAACCGCACGGCCGAAATCGGCTTGCCGAGAAGAGGCGCAAGCATGGCGCCTTTAAGCACGACCGGCTCGGCAAAACTTTGGACCGCAAAAACAATTGCAATGCCGACGCCGGCGCGGGACATTGACATAAAAGAATTGCCGTTTTTATTTTTGCCGAGCATACAGAACCTAAAAAATAGGTCGCGGCGATGAGCAGGGGCAAAAGCAGAACAATAGCCAATAAATAAGATGTTTAATCGAAATGTATTGATAACTTAAAGAAAATCAATTATATTCTACAAGTTTGCAATATTTAAAGTAAAATCCTCAATTTCTTCCAAACTATGGCTGCACGCTCCGACAAAAACCAATTTCTCAGCGAAGAAAGTTCGCTGGCCTTGTATCTTAAGGAAATAAGCAAGAACAAGACCATGTCGCTGGAAGAAGAAGCGGTCCTGGCGGTTAATATACGCAAAGGCGATCGCAAGGCGCTGGAAAAGCTTGTAAAAGCCAATCTGCGTTTTGTGGTAAGCGTGTCGCGCAATTACCAAAACCAGGGATTACCGCTTTCGGACCTTATCAATGAGGGTAATCTTGGCCTTATCCGCGCCGCTAAGCGCTTTGACGAAAAAAAGAATTTTAAATTCATTTCCTATGCGGTATGGTGGATCCGTCAGGCAATCCTGCAGGCCTTGGCGGAGCAGTCGCGTATTATTAAACTGCCCCTCAATCGCGTGGGAGCCATTCACAAAATAGGCAAAACCCAGGCCAAGCTGGAACAAAAGTACCATCGGTTGCCCAATGTCGAAGAAATTGCGGCCGAACTCAAGCTTGACCAAGGCGAAGTCCAGGAAACAATCAAAATCGGCAACTCGCACATGTCGCTGGACGCTCCCTTGCAACAGGGTGAAGATTCCAAGCTGCTCGATATTCTCCAGGACGAAAACCAGGAACGTCCGGACGACGGCATTCTCGACATTTCCTTGCAGGACGAAATAACCAAAACGCTCAATACGCTTACCGGCCGTGAAAAAGAGGTCATAAAACTCTATTTCGGCATCGGTGAAGAAACCGCCCACACCCTCGAAGAAATCGGTCAGCGTTTCAGCCTAACGCGTGAACGCGTGCGCCAGATCAAAGAAAAAGCCCTGCGCCGGCTCAAACACTCCTCCCGCAGCAAACGTCTTAAGATTTACCGTTCGTAAATAATCGGTTCATTTCGGCCGGAGAATCAAAATCCGCGGATGGGCCTACGCCTTTTCAAAATCCAAGGCCAAAGGCTTAAGCGCGGGAAAATTGCGCAGATATTCGTTAAAAATTAATTTGGCTTCGGCCGCTTTGCCGCAGGCCTTGGCCGCGTCCAAAAAATTTAAAAAGAGATCGGCATTGAGCGGGTTCAATTTAATACCTTCATAGAAAAGCTGATAAGAATCTTCAAACCGTTTCTGATAATAAGAAACAACCCCAAGTCCGGTATAGGTCTCGGCGCTGGGACCTTCGGTATCGTTAATGTGCAGATATTTTTGCATGGCCTCCATGTATTTGCCTTCTTCCACGAGCCTGTCGGCCGCCTCGATGCCGGGGTTATAACAGCCGACCATGAGCCCGCGCTCCGACTTGTAAATTTCGTCGCCCTGATTTGCAATGGCGTCGCGGATTATTTTTATTTCTTCTACGCCTGGGTTTACTTTAAGGCAGCGATCGAAGTAGGGGAGCGCGTCGTTTACCCGCCGCAGCTTGAGCGCGGCGTCAAAAAGGTTTATAAGCGTATCGGTATAATCGGGTTTGAGATCGGCGGCTTTTTTAAACATGTTGTGGGCGTCTTCCCAGGCATGCCGGGTCCACGAAATAAGGCCGATATTGTTGTATGCGCGCGCATCCCCGGGGTCTTTTTCTATAATGTCAACAAGTATTCTGGCCGCGGCGGCCAGGTCTCCCTGGGTAATAAAATCCTCGGCGCGCTTGTTTTCGGCTGCGTTAGCTTCGATTGTATTCGCTGGCATGCGATTTTCCTCCGGCGCTTTTAGGTCCGTGAGCAAACCATAAAGGTCCCTTTTTATTAATATATACGAAACGTACTAAAATGTAAAGAAAGATTTTGTTTAGGCAAATTATACATTTGCGATATTATGCCCCGCTTGCAAAACATATTTTTACGGGAATGAAAGCCATGATAAAAATAATCGCGCCGATTATCTTTCTTGTTTGCCCGGGCCTTTTTGCTTCAAGCGATGATTTTTCCGCGAAACTATTTGCCGACAAACCATACTATTCTCCCGGCGATACTGCAATTCTGGCGCTTGAATGCCGGATACCCAAGGATTTTCATCTTTACGGCAATCCTCTTGGGCCGGGAATCGGAAAACCGCTGCAAATTATTATTAAAGAAGATTCAGGCCTCACGGTACTTTCCATACTAAAGCCGAAACCAAAAAAATTTGATCCTGGCCTGGGCGGATGGGTTTACGCTTATGAAAACACCGCAATTTTCTTTATTAAAATTGCAACTTCCCCTACCGATATTCGCAAAGGGGCAGCCGGAGCGATTACCGTGGATGGTTTGATTTGCCATACATCCTGCCTTCCGGTTACCCGGGAATTGCCTTTTACGCTTTATTTCGGCAACAAATCAAACCCGATTCCTGCCTCGTTTAATTGGCGAAAGCGATTTGAGAAGTTGCTGCCGGATGCGCTGTCCATGTCCTTTGGCGCAATGGATAAAGCATCACCATCAAAGACTGACAAGGCCTTATTCTTGCCCCAGTCATTAATAATTCCTAATTCGCTAAAAGGTCCTTCCGCCGATTCAACTGTTTCGGTTATTAATGAAAATCAAATGGCCGCATTACTTCAACGTGAATATCATCCTGTAGAACCGTCAACCAAACTTAATCTAATATTGGCGCTATTTTTCGGTTTTTTAGCGGGGGTTTTATTGAATGTAATGCCCTGCGTATTACCGGTTCTCGGGATTAAAGTGCTTTCATTCTCGGAGTCAAGGTCCCTATCGCGGACAAAAACCATTATAAAAAGTCTGGTATTTTCGGCTGGTATGCTTTCGGTTTTTATGGTTTTGGCATCCCTGGCGGCGTTTGCACAATTTTCCTGGGGGCAGCAATTCCAGAAACCGGTATTTTTAGCGGCAATAATTTGCATAGTCTTTATGTTTGCGCTCGGAATGTTTGATTTGTACAGCATCCCTCTTCCTGCCGCATTAGGAAGAATTGGCTTAAGAAAGATCCATGGGATGTTAAGAGATTTTGTGAGCGGAATGGTAACAACATTGCTTGCAACGCCTTGCAGCGGACCGTTTTTAGGTGGAACTCTAACCTGGACTTTAACGCAGCAACCGCCCATTATTTTTGCCATTTTTTTGGCGATTGGCACTGGTATGGCTTTCCCCTATGTGCTTTTTGCGTCAAGCAGGACCTTGCTTAGATTGGTCCCAAAACCAGGGAAGTGGATGGTTGTTTTTAAGCATGCCATGGGGATCTTGCTTCTCGTGGTTGTTGGTTATCTTATGATCGGACTACCTTGGAAGATAGTGCTTCTTACCGTTGGAATATGTGCGTTATCCGCTTTAATCTTGTTTTTATTCCACCGTTTTGCAATAAATGAAGGAGCGGCAAGGAAAAAAATCATTTTTTTATTGCTCAGTATGGTTATATTGGTCGGAGGTTTAATTATTGGATATTATAAAAGCGGCAGAAGCTTTTTTTTAATACAACCATCTTCGCCTATTGTCGAACAAACGCTTGATTGGCAGGAATTTTCTATGCACGCACTTTCCTGGGGTCATTCCAGGAATCGAATTGTAATAGTTGATTTTACTGCCGCATGGTGCCTGAATTGCCAGTATAATACAATTTCAGTATTAAAAAGCAATGAAATAAAAAAACTGATTTTTGAGAAAAACATACTGGCGCTTAAAGCAGACTTGACCAATTCTAATCTTGAAGCAGAAGATTTATTGCATTCCCTGGGATCAAGAAGCATTCCTTTTTTAGCCATTTTCCCGGGTAATGACCCGGAACATCCCATTATTATGCGGGATATTTTAAAAAAGCACGAACTCATCAAAACGATCAACAACATACATTAATTGAAACAGTGTATCAACAATAAAACTAAAGGATTACAATGTGTAGAAATATCGTCCAAAAAATATTAGACGCTCATCTTGAAGAGAAGAACGCAAGGCAGGGCAGTGAGGTCGGCATTCGAATCGACCAGACTCTAACGCAAGATGCAACAGGCACCATGACTTACTTGCAATTCGAGGCGCTTGGTTTTAAACGGGTTAAAACCGAAGTTTCAGTATCTTACATCGATCATAATACGATTCAGGAAGGGTTTGAAAACGCCGACGATCACCGCTATCTTGAGAGTATTGCGCGGAAATATGGCATTCTTTTTTCCAAGGCCGGCAATGGGATTTGCCACCAGGTTCATCTGGAACGTTTTGGATGCCCTGGAAAAACTTTGCTTGGCAGCGATTCACATACACCGACCGGTGGCGGCATGGGAATGATAGCTATTGGGGCCGGAGGATTGGATGTCGCCGTCGCCATGGGCGGAGGACTTTTTTATCTGACCTATCCTAAGGTAATTAAAATAGAGCTTGTTGGGAAGTTGCGTCCTTGGGTTGCCGCCAAAGATATCGTGCTTGCAATTTTGGAAATATTATCCACAAAAGGAAATGTCGGCACTGTAATAGAATTTGACGGTGAGGGAGTGGCAACGCTTTCCGTTCCCCAGCGTGCAACAATTACGAATATGGGAGCCGAATTAGGTGTAACTACCTCCGTTTTTCCCTCAGACAACAACACACTTGCTTTTTTAAAGGCGCAGGGACGGTCGGAATGTTTCCGTGCAATTAGCGCCGATCCTGATGCAAATTACGATCGCGTAATAACGCTTGATCTTTCCATGCTTTCCCCGCGCGCAGCTTCGCCGCATTCTCCCGGGAATGTTAAAGTGGTTTCTGAGCTCGCTAATATTCCGGTCGATCAGGTGCTTATTGGATCCTGCACAAATGCTTCGTATGCCGATTTAATGCTGGTAGCGCACCTGCTAAAAAATCGGACTATTGCACCGCACATTTCGCTCGGAGTTTCGTGCGGTTCGCGCCAGGTTTTACAAATGATTGCCCGAAATGGCGCATTAGCCGATATCATTGCTTCGGGGGCGCGCATTCTTGAAAATTCCTGTGGATTTTGTATCGGCAATTCCATGGCCCCGGAGGCCAGCGGAGTTTCGGTTAGAACGTCTAACCGCAATTTTGAAGGACGCAGCGGCACTACCGATGCCAAAGTCTATCTGGTATCTCCGGAAACCGCTGTTGCGACATCAGTTACAGGATTCTTGACCGATCCAACTCAATTCTTCTCAAATCAAAAATACCCGGAAATCGACTTGCCGGAAAACTATTTGATTGACGATTCCATGATCTTGAAACCGGAGCCTGATTCCGAAAAAACCATAATTATTAGAGGCGCTAATATTGGCGCGCCGCCTAAAAACGATCCGTGTGCGGATGTAATTACCGGCGTTGTGGCCATAAAGGTGGGTGATAAAATTACAACCGACCATATAATGCCTGCGGGAAATAGGCTAAAATATCGGTCTAACATTGCAAAATACGCCGAGTATGTTTTTGAGCGCCAAGATCCGGAATTTGCCAAGCGAGCCATGCTGAACAAGCAAAAAGGGATTGCAAATATTATTATCGCGGGCGAGTCTTACGGCCAAGGATCGTCACGTGAGCATGCGGCGATATGCCCGATGTTTCTGGGAGTAAAAATGGTTATTGCAAAATCAATCGAACGCATTCACCATGATAATTTAATAAATTTCGGGATTATACCGGCAATTTTTATGAACGGGCAGGATTATAACAAGATAGGTTTAAATGACAATCTCGAACTTAATGAAATTCATAAACATATAATCGATGGGGAAGTGCTCGTTTGCAACAATATTTCAGCAAAATCAAAGATAAATCTGATTGTTAATCTTTCCGAACGTCAGAGGAAGATATTATTAGCAGGCGGATTACTGAATGCAACGAGGAACAAGATTTAGCTTATTCCACCCCGATATTTTCGGCTGAAAACTTTTTAGGAATTTTGTATTTAAGAATTCTTGAATTTCTTTTTTTATTATAGGTTTCCTGCTTTTGCTTCGGCAAATCTTTAAATAAGCCTTCACGGAAGCCAAACTCTAAAAACCAGTCGATTGTCTGTGTCGTCAGCAAAAAAACCTCTCTGATTTTAAGAAACGATGCCCGTTGAAGCAAATAAAGAATAATTCGCTTGCCGATTCCGCCGTTGGCATAAATTTCGTCGACAACTATCCCGCCGATTTCGGCCTGTTTGCCCGGATATTCAAAAAGCGCTCCGCAACCGTGGATTATTCCATCGACCTCATAAACACAAAAATCCGCCATTTTATCATGCAGATCATCGGCGCTGCGGGATAAAAGGACTCCTTCTTCGACTAAAGGTTGCATTATATGCAAAACTTCAGGAATATCGGCTTCGGCCATTGGGCGGATATTTTCGAGAACATTTGAGTAAACCATCGTGCCCAAACCGCGGTTCGAAAAAATCTCCTTAAGCATCATTCCTTCGACACGTCCATCGACAATATGAACGCGTTCAACGCCTCCCTGGCAAGCCTTGCAGGCAAGATCAATGTATTCAAGCATAGGTTTGTTCTGAGGATTTTTAGTGTTTCCCCGGTTTGCGGCGAGGAGAGATTCTGCTTCTTCAACGGTAAGCTGGGTAATAAGGTTTTCTGAATTTGCTCCAATTTTCTTGGGAACTTTTAGAAATTCAGCAACCAGGGGAGAGCACTCCGAAAGAAAGAAGAGTTTCTTGGCTTTAAGCTCGGTGCTTATGGACATTGCCAGCTCATTAGAAGAAATATTGTAAGGTTTTCCTTGAGCATTCCAACCGATATTGGGAAAAATTGGAATAATTCCCTCGGCAAGGGTTTTCTTAACTTTATCCCCATCGATTTTTTCAACGAGGCCGGAGTGTTGAAAATCGACTCCTTTTCTAATACCGATACTGCGCGCTTTAACCCAATTGCCGACAACAGCGGTTGCATGATTTTGAGAAAGCATGGTCATAATTCGATTGGAAACGTCGAATGCAGCCATTTTTATAAAAGGAATCGCATCTGCGGAGGTAATTCTGGTGTCGTCGACAAATTTGGAGCTAACGTTGTAAGTCTTTAATATTTCGTTAATTCTGACCTTGGCGCCGGGAACAAGAATGATATTTATACCGATTTTATGCAATAAGACAATGTCTTTAATTAAAATAGCAAAATATGGATGGGCGATTAGCGAGCTTTCGATTTTAATAACAAAAGTCTCGTTTTTAAAGCGGTTGATGTATTCAAAAGCCTCGCGAATTGTCTCGACGTCACTTTTAAGTTGAATTTTAGTTTTGCGGGATTCTGAATTGGTGGCTTTCATGATCTTAAATAATTTAATTTTGGTTTTCAAAATAATCAAAACAAATTTTATAAAAGATCGGGCAGTTTAGAATGCAAAATGAAATATCAATTTTTGTTCAATCGGCTAAAATCATCTAATTTTAATTGAAAAGGGGATTTTGGAACGGAACAAAGCAACACAGGCCACAATATTTAATAGTTTACATAATATATATTATGCGACATCGTTATGCTAAATTAATGGCGGAGGGAAGAGGATTTGAACCTCTGGTAGCAGGTTTAACCACTACGACGGTTTAGCAAACCGCTGCCTTAAGCCGCTCGGCCATCCCTCCGTCGCTTAGAAATATACTACCTATTTTACGGCAAAACAAGCGTTGCATTTATCAAACCTTATTAATAATTGACAAAAAGTAATTACTTTTACGCCAAACATGGCCTTGGGCCCGTAATTAAATATTTGACGAAATAGTTATGGCATTCCGATTTTTATATTTGTATAATAAAATTAAACCGGTTATATTTTAACTGCCGGTCTCCAACAACCACAAACCAGCTTTGTATATGACTGCAAATCTATGAATTCCATTCCTGAATATTATCGCTGGTATTTGCGCTATTTTCTTGCTAAAAACGACACGACGGCAACCGTATACGACCGCTACCTCGCCTTTTGCTATGCCGTGCGCAGTTGCATGATGGAACCCTGGATCGAAACCCAAAAACAATACCACCAGATTAACGGCCGGCGTATTTATTATTTATCAACGGAATATGTTCTGGGCAAAAGCTTAAAGCAATTCATTTTGTACTTAAACCTTACCAAGCAGGCGGCCGAGGCGGCGGGAGAACTTAATTTTTCGCTGGAAGAGCTTTACGAAATAGAAGATTCCTGCGAGTTGGGAAACGGCGGCAGGGGCCGGATGGCCGCGGCAATACTCGACGCGGTCGCCTGCGCAAAGCTGCCCGGCATCGGCTATGGCCTGCGCTATAACTTCGCGCTTTTCCAGCAAAAAATCTGTTCAGGCATG
>JAQUMP010000097.1:0-3338 GCA_028718065.1 Chitinivibrionales bacterium
ATTACCGCGCTCGCTATTCCTTGAACGGAGAAAAGGCCCGCAGCGTCGGTTGTGTCGGCAAGGTTGCTTTGGACGAGTCGCACCACGACGTTTTTAACCGGTGCGTTGGTAACGCTGTCTTTTACAACGCCGCTGATGTTGATGGTTTGCGCCGTGCATAATGCCGCCGTCGCCGCCCAAACAGCCAGAACTTTTATAAAATTCATAGGACCCCTTTGCTCCGTTTCGTTTTACTGCTGATAAACATGCACCCAGTCGACATACAGGGGCCAGCCCTCCGCCGAACCGAGAATAAGCAAGTTGCTTTGCGAATCGGCAATGCTGAAACATCCAATCGGGCTGGACGGGCCGGCCGGCGGATTGGGATACCCGTCGGCGGAGTAGGTAACGGTTGACAAAAGAACATTGTCAAGATACCATGAGACCGATCCCGGCTGCCACAGGCAACCGTAAATATGCCACTGGTTGTAATCCAGGCCGGCATAAAAAGGCGCTCTCCAGCCGTTATTGGAATTCTGGTGATTGTCCGGGTTAAAATCGTGGAGCGTGCCCACGAACGAATAATTATAGGGGCTGTATCCTCCGGTATAGGCCTCAAAAAAATCGAGTTCGGCATAATGGGAGTTGTTCAAGCCCTGGCAGTGGTCAAGCGATAAGCTCCACCAGCAGGGAAACCAGGCCGCACTGTCCGCCAGGAGCGGGTTAAAATGCATGCGCGCTTCAAAGTAGCCGAATTTAAAGGCATGACCGGTATTTCCTTCTATAGAGTAAGTATCCAGCCCCCAGCCCTGGGTCGTGCCGCCGAAATCGATCGTAAGCACCGAAGTATCCACGCTGTAATTGCTTTTGTCAACAACCGCTCCGCCAAAAGGAATGTCCGTGTACCAGTTGTACCCGGCCGCGCCGGTGGTGTTTACGTCGATGGTGCTCAGCGAAGTAAAATCGTCGGAGAAAACCAGGCGGTTGTAGCCTATGGCCGCGGCCGCCGCCGGGATGCCGTTTACATTCGCGGGACCGGGCGCGCAGGCGTACAATACCGTTAAATTATTGGTGACCGGGTCCGCTACCGCCATCTTTTTTCCGCCGTAACAGCCGCGGAGCGTAAACGCCAGCGTGTCGGCAAAAGCGGCTTGACTGATTGCTCGTTTGTTTAAGGAAGCGGAATTTGAAGAGGGTATTGCCGCATTTTGGGCAACGCCGCCCGTGTTTAAACCGCGATTTTTAAGATTATACGTCTGACCATGAATGCGAATTTGAAAAAGGTAAATTCCTGCGGCGTTCTTTCCCGGGGAAAGGGCTATGGTTCCGGGCAGAAAATCTTTCTGCATTGCATAAACAACTTTGCCGAGCATCGAAAAACCCTTGATTTCGACCCGTTCTCTTTGGCCAAGCGTAAAAAGAATGGCGCCCTCGCTCGATACGACCGGTGAAATATACCGGCTGTTCGCCAAGTCCTTTTTAATTACCCCGCCCGATATTCCTTGAACGGAGAAAAGGCCCGCAGCGTCGGTTGTGTCGGCAAAACCGTTCTGGACAAGCCGCACCACCACGTTTTTAACCGGCGCATTGGAAATGCTGTCTTTTACAACGCCGCTGATGTTAATGGTCTGTGCAAGACCTGCGGAAGCGACCGCCATGCCGACAAAGAAAGTTTTAATAATGCCCATGCCGGACCCTTTCTGCTCGGATTTAAATATGCCGGAAATAGTGTAAAAAATTATTATACGCCATCGACTATTGCAAGGACCACGGATTTGTCAAAGCCGTTGGTTCGCATTCGACAAAGGTAGTTTCCCCGTGACAGGCGCGGGGAGCCGCCGGAGAAGGTGAGCGTGTAATTTCCCGGCGAAACGGAACGCCGGATTTCGCTTCGGAGGGTCCGACCCTGCAAATCAAACAGTTCGAAGCGGATTTCAGCGCAGGGAACGGGCACCGAAAAATTAATGCGTACAAGGGATGCAGATGTTCCGGCCGCTTGCGCCGAAATTTTAAAACCTTCGGGCGTGTGCGCTTGGGTCGGGCCGCCTACGCCGGGAACCACGGCCGTGCGCGGCGGCGGATCAGCCGGATTATACTCAAAGGTGCCGATGTCCCAGGCGGCGCCTTTAGGACGCGAACACAATTTAAAATCGTCGGAAAAGCCGGCGATCGTTGTGCCGGCATCTACGGCCGGGCTTGTGGGCAGCAGCCGCAGGTCCATGGTCTGGCAGGCGGTCGGGTAGCCGGCAGTATTGACAAATCCGATAGAGGCGACCGAGGCCGCATGCAGGCTGTGCGTATCATACCCGAGCGCCACCCATTGCGTGAACGCGGTGTAGCGGGCCGGCGTTATGCGCACGAAATCCTGCGCCCCCGTGACGTTATAAAACAGGTTGTAGTTGCTGGTCAAACCGCTTTCATCGACGGCCGCCGTGAGCGCGATTGACGATTGGTATGAAACGATTATATTATTGCGGATATCGGAATTACCATTTGTCACGAGCAGGATGCCGGACGCGCCGCCGCTTGCGGTAATTTTGCCGGGCGCGTAAATGGTGTTGTTATAAAATTTTGTCCCCGACGAGGTCCAGTCGAAGCGCGCGGTAAAGTATTCGTGCGGATTAATAAAAATATTATTACGCACGATCGTGGAATCGGCATAGGACAAAAAAAGCATGGCGGTCCCGCCGAATTCATCAAAAACCTGGTTATTATACAACAGGTTTCGTTCCACGATGTTTTTCACGGGGTGCTGGCCGGCGCCCATGCGGATAAAAATATAGTCGGTGTGCGGAGGGTCGCCCGCGCCGCCGTAGTAGCCCGCATCGTACTGGTAAAGATCGTGAATGGTATTATCGCAAATAATATTGCCGGTGCACAAATTATAGTCGCCGCCGACATCGATTCCCCACGTGATATAATCGTGAATGTTATTGTGCGAAATCGTGCAATTTACGGCGCCGTCAACGACGATACCCCCCAGACCGGTTTTCGTAACTTCACAACCGGTAATAACGCAATTTTTAGGACGCGCCATGCAGGTCCCGCTGCCGGCGGGAACAATTGATCCATCGTTCTTCCAATAACCGATATCATGCAGATAACAATTTGCCACCGTGACATTCGTTGCATCGTCGATCTTTACGCCCGTTCCGCCCGCCCAGGCCACGCCGGTGTACATCAGGTTTCGGATTTCAAAATTATTAATAGTAACGTAAGCCACCGGACCGGAGGGGCCGATAAATCCATAGGAGCGCAGATTTTCGCCGTCGATGATTGCCTTGCCCACGCCCCATTTTCCGGCCGAATTGCCGTCGTAGGTGATTTGGGCTGCAGCGCCTGAACCCGACCACTTGACG
>JAQUMP010000097.1:3348-9501 GCA_028718065.1 Chitinivibrionales bacterium
ACCGCCATAAACAACGCCGCCTTTAAACAGCACGGTATCTCCCCCCGTAAGCGCGGTGGCGGCCGGAACGCCGGTGGCCGCCGTGTCGCCCGGACAATTCTTCAACGCGGCGGAGGTGGAAATTCCCGTATTGGTATTAAGACCATTTGAAAAATCGACGAAATAGGTGGAAGCGGCAAAAGTCGAGCCGGCAAGCGCAACGATAAAAAAGTAAAAAAACTTCATAAAATGACCCTTCGCACCCATGAGGATGCGTTAGTTAATCGATTAATCTTCGTTACACAAAATTGCCCTTGTATTTTTACCAAAAGTTGCCACCCCGCTTTCGATAAAACAAAAACAACTCTTTTTACCTTTCCCTAATAAGTGCGACCCAAAGGCGCTTTTATTTTTAATATATCATTCTTTTTCTAAAAAAAGTAAAATAGTTTAGTGTTTTTGCGGAGGATGAGCGCGACGTTTTGTTCCCGCAGCGCGATTTATTTCAGAAGCGTGGCGCGGACGCTGATGGGCGTGCTTGCCAGCGCCCGCGACACCGGGCAGCCGTTTTTGGCCTCCAGGGCCTTTTCCTGGAATGTTTTTTCGTCTATGTTTTTAATTTTTGCTTCGGTTTGCAGCACGATGCCGGTAATGGAAAAGCCGCCGGCGCCTTTTTCTATGGTCACCCGGGCGACCGTATGGATTTTTTCCGGTGTAAAGCCCGCCTGTTCCACAATCATGGCAAATGCCATGGAAAAACAGGCCGCATGCGCCGCGCCCAGAAGCTCTTCGGGATTGGTACCGCTGCCGCTTTCGAAGCGCGAGGCAAAAGAATAATCTCCCCGCGTCAAGCCGCTCCCCGTGATTACGTTTCCTTTACCTTTGGATAATGTCCCGGTCCACTGCGCCTCGGCAATGCGTGTCGGCATAAATAAATGCTCCTGATTTCTGATGGTTTGATTAGTATGGATATTAGGTGAAGCAAAATGTATGCCGCAATAGGTATCCCATTTCTTCATTTGGCACGATTGTTGATATTTCTTGTAATTAGCTTTTTATCGGCTCCTCGTGCCGGAGAGTCCGCAATGCTCCAGAAAGAACAATTGATGTTATCTGCTTTTGCAAAATCGCGAAACTTTTCTTGAAATCTGGAAAAGGGAGAAGTTAACCAAAATCAAAAGGTGGGGAAAATGAAAAAAAATTGTATCGTCAGTGCGATTGTTTTTCTGGTTTTTTCAGTGCAGGCAAAAATGATTACCAAGGAATATGATTATAAAATCGACACAACTACCTTTAAAGGGTTTGTCGCCTACGATGATGCCGTAAAAGGAAAACGGCCCGGAGTCCTGGTTGCGCATGATTGGTGGGGTTTGAGTGAGTTCGCCAAAACCGAGGCCAAACGCTTGGCGCAACTGGGGTATGTTGCGTTTGCGGTGGATATGTATGGTAACGGCCAAAGCACCACTGATTTTGCGACGGCCGCAAAACTTGCCGGCGCAGTGCGCGGCACGCCCCGCATGCGCAGCCGTATCGTGGCCGGTTTTGACGCCCTGCTGCGCCAGGAAAATGTGGACCCGCAGCGCGTCGCGGCGATCGGGTTCTGCTTTGGCGGCACGGGCGTGCTCGAACTGGCCTACAGCGGCGCGGATGTAAAGGGGGTCGTATCGTTCCACGGCGGTCTCTTTTCCCTGAAACCGGAGGAGGCTGCGCATGTCAAGGCAAAATTCCTGATCCTGCACGGCGCCGATGATCCCACCATGCCAGCCGATACGATCAGTCAATTTCAGGAATCGCTCCGCAAAGCGGGGGTGGACTGGCAAATGGCCTATTACGGCAATGCCGTGCATGGTTTTTGCAATCCGGCCTCGGGCAGCGACAAAAGCAAGGGCGTTGCCTACGATTCGCTCGCCCAGAGGCGCTCGTGGCAATATATGCAAAACTTCTTACAGGAAATCCTGGCGGGAAAATAGCATTCAGCGCGTTTTAATTTCATGGATATTGGCCCGTAATAATGGGAAAATCAGGACACTATGCGATTATGTCCTGTTTTCCCGCATTGTATAGGCGTATGGATGGCGCTGCTCGTTGCTTCCGGCGGCGCGGTTTCATTGACAAAAGATATCGGTAATAATGAGTTGTGTCTCGATATGAGCGACCCGTATTACTTTTCCGCGGGTGACTATTATTCTCTGGGCGCAGGCCCGATTCCGGTCCAGAACGCCACCGGCGAACGCGCGATATACAAGGAATTGCTTGTCCATGGGCTCAGGCCGAATTGCCTGGCCCTGGAAGCCGGGACCGAACCGCTGCCGCTCATGGGCGTGGCCGTCAGGTCCTTTGCCCCCACCTGGTACGCCAGGGCGCGCATGGGGGAAAATAATCTTATTAAGTCAATTACCGAATCGGTTGATTTTAAGGAACCCTGGTCGCTATCGGCCTTTGTGGGCCATTCGGTAAGTTTTAAAACCGGCGACGGCTCGATTCAAGGTCACGGCAACAGCGGTCTTTTGTGCACGTACGGTTATTATCAGATCAAGGACAACACTCTCGTGCCGGACCACTGGGGCGAGTTCGAAATAAAACTCAAAGTTGATAAAAGCGATAGCGCGCGGTGTCTCGCCACCAGTTATCGCGTGGGGAGCCGACTCCACAGTAATCCCGATATTCTGGATGGATTTTATATCAGCCTTTACCGCAACCGCACCGATTTTTTTGAAAAGGGTTTTTCGCTTATAAAAAACACCAGCGCGCACCTGCGGTGCGACTTTTCGTATCGGCCGCTCAGGACGCTTTCGGTGCTGCTTGAGGCGGGCAAGAAGTATCCATTCCGGATTAAGAACCATTCTTACGCCCTTGGCTTGTCTCTGGGAGTTTCCTGGAATGTTTACAACCCCTACACCGGAGAACTTGCGGCCGGTTTTAAACCCAACACCCTTGCGCCCGTCATAAATCCCCTGCTGACTTTTTAAACAAGGGCCCATGACGTTCCCGCTTTGAATGTGCCGTTTAATAAATTATAATCATTATATCCATTATCCGCTCTTCGGCCGAGCCGTCCACGGCCCGCGATAACCATGCAGATAAAAACGGAAAAAGGCCTGCGCGCGCAGATACAAAAGCTCAAAAGGGCGCTCAAGGAAAATGCGCAATCGAGCGAAGCCCGCTACCGGACGATTTTCGAGAATATCCAGGACGTATACTACGAAGCAAGTTTAGAAGGCATCCTGCTGGAATTGAGCCCCTCGATTTCGGCCGTTTCCGGCTATACCCGTGAAAAGCTTATCGGCACCTCACTGTACAACCTGTATGCCAACCCCGGCGAACGGGAAGTGATTGTTGACAAAATAAGGACTCTGGGAAAAATATCCGATTATGAGATAGGGCTTAAAGATGCGGACGGCACGTTTCTCCCCTGTTCGATAACCTCCCGGCTCATCGTCGGCCGCTCCGGCGCTCCCGAAAAAATCTGCGGCATCCTGCGCGTTATCACGGAACGCAAACGGATCGAAAAGGCGCTTGCTGAAAGCGAGTCTCTCTACCGGACGCTGGTGGAACAATCGCCCATCAGCATCGCCAGGGTCGGCCGCGACGGTAAATTCGTTTTTGTCAACAAACAATTCCTTTGCTGGGCCGGTCTTCTTCCGGAACAGGTCATCGGGCAGGGCCCGGAAATATTCACCGGGCTTATGACGCCGGAAATGTTCCAGACCATGACCAATGCGGTCGGCGGCACGCTCATGACCGGGGAAAAAACCGAATGCGAACTGATGTTTAATACCAATCACGGCGGCCGGTTGTGGATAATGCAGTTGGCCTATCCGTGGCGCGGCGCCGACGGCGCTCCGCTCGGCATAGAAATCCAGGGTTACGACATTACCAAACGCAAACAGGCCGAAGAAATCCTTAAGGAGAGTTCCGAAACATTCTCGCGCATATTCAATCTGGGGCCGCTTATAAGCGTCATCACCACGCTTGCGGAGGGCCGTTTTATCGAAGTCAACGACGCGTTTGTAAAGATAACCGGGTATGGCCGCGAAGAGATCATCGGTAAATCGTCGTCGAATTTAAAGATGATACCGCCCGAAGTCCGTGAAAAAGCGAACCGCAATCTTCTTAAAAACGGTTTTTCGATAACCGAATCCGGCGTCAGGTTGAAATCCGGTGAAGTGCGGACCGGCCTTTTTTATGCCAGGCCGATCATGCTTCAGGGGGAAGCGTGCCAGCTCCAGACGGTCATTGACATTACCGATCTTAAAAAAGGGCAAGAGGCCCTGAGGCAATCGAACCGGGAGCTGGAAATGCGCGTGCGGGAGCGTACCGCAGAGCTTTCACGCATCAACGCCGAGCTCCAGAAAGAAATCGAGGAACGAAAGAGGGCCGAGGAGCAGCGCCGGATCGCCGAGGAGCAATTACAGCATTCACAAAGAATGGAAAGCCTCGGGGTTTTAGCGGGCGGTATCGCGCATGACTTTAACAACCTTCTTGCGGGGATTTTCGGAACGATTTCGCTTGCCAAGCTCAATGCTCCGGCCCATAGCGAAACCGCGGAGTTGTTGGACCAGACGCTCGCTCTTTTCTCCCGGGCCAAAGACTTAACTCAGCAACTCCTGACATTCTCAAAAGGCGGCCATCCATTAAAAAAAGTGCAATTCCTGGACCCGGTCCTGAGAGACACGGTTAAATTTGCCATGAGCGGTTCGGATATTGCGGTAGATTTTCGCATTGGGGATGGCCTGTGGCCGTGCGACATCGACGAAAACCAGATCGGTCAGGTTATTGAAAATATCATCATCAATGCGCGGCAGGCCATGCCTACCGGGGGGACGATTTCGATAACGGGCGAAAACATTTCGTTGGGCGAACCTCTGCCGACGGCGCTCAAGAATGGAGCTTATGTAAAGGTGGCCATCCGGGATGCCGGGAGCGGTATTGCCCCGGAACATCTGGCCCATATCTTTGATCCCTTTTTTACGACAAAGCAGAAAGGAAGCGGGCTCGGCCTTGCGACCGCGTATTCCATAATTAAAAAACATGGCGGGTTGCTTGGTGTTGATTCCGCATTGGGTAAAGGAGCGCTTTTTTATTTTTATATCCCTGCCGTTCCCGGCTTTGAACCGCCGGAACTTGCCGAAATAGCTTCTCCGGCGCCGGCACACGGCGCAATCCTCATAATGGACGACGAAAATTACATCCGCATGTTGATGGAGAAGACCCTTGGTCGCGCCGGTTATGCGATCACCACGGTCGCCGACGGCCGCGCGGCGGTCGAGGTTTATAAAAACGCGCTGCACGAAGGACGGCCCTTTGACCTGGCGGTGCTGGATCTGACCGTGCCCGGCGGCATGGGCGGCCAAAAAACACTGGAAGAATTATTGCGGGTCAACCCACATGTCAAGGCGTTGGCCGCCAGCGGCTATTCCAAGGACCCGGTCATGGCCGATCCGGGCGCGTTCGGGTTCTGCGGAAGGCTGATAAAACCATTTACAATTGGTGAGTTGACGGCCGCGCTGCAGAAGGCCCTGGCGACGGCGGTCGATTGATGCGTTATAATTAAGTTAGGCCAAAGCGGGCCTGTCGGCCCGCATAAAAAATTCTGGCAAATCCCGCCCGCACTTGCTATACTGTAACTGAGTTATTTCGGACACAGCTTAATTTACGGAGGCCTTTATGGCTTTATTCGATGCGCTCAGAGAACAGTTTCGCTCGGTAATTGAATTGCCCGCGCCGGACGAGGACTTTTTATTTACGCTCTGGTCCGATAACGGGGACGAAATTAAAAACGCCTCCAAACTTATCGTGGGCCCCGGCCAAGGGTGCATTTTCGTCTACGAGGGGTCGGTGCGCGGCGTCTATGCGCGGCCGGGGTTGATAAATTTACAAACCGACAATATTCCGTTCTGGACGACCGTTTCAAAACTCATGCAATTTTTCCAGAGCGAACATAAGGCCGCCCTTTACTTTTTTAAGAGCGCCCTTATTACCAATCAAAAGTGGGGCACGAGCTCGCCCGTAAAATATGTCGATCCGCACTATAATTTTCCGGTGGGGCTGCGCGCCTACGGAAATTATTCGCTCCAAATTACGGAGCCGGGAAATTTTTTTATTTCTATTGTCGCCGCGCAAAGGCAATTCGGCGCCAATGACCTGCGCAAGATCATGGTCGACCGTTTGGTC
>JAQUMP010000098.1 GCA_028718065.1 Chitinivibrionales bacterium
ATTTTGTTGATTTCGTGACAGATATATTATATTTTAATAAGGCACGAAATCGACAGGAGTTGTATCATGTTTATCGGCCGCGAACGGGAACTGAATCTGCTTAAGGGGCTACATCGCAAAAACGGCTCGTCGCTCGCTATTGTTCGCGGAAGACGACGAATCGGCAAAAGCACACTGATAGAAAAGTTTGGAGGTACCGCAGAACGCTTTCTGGAATTTCAAGGGCTGCCGCCTCGCGAAGGGATAACACAACTCGATCAGCTTCGGACTTTCAGCGAACAGCTTGCTCGGCAAACCGGCTTGCCGGTAATGGGCTTTGAAGGATGGCCGCAAGCTCTGGCGCTTTTGGCAAACCAGGTCCATGACGAACAAACCGTCATCCTTTTTGATGAAATATCATGGTTTGCGGGCAATGAAAAAGATTTCGCCGGCAACCTGAAAATCGCCTGGGATACAGAGTTTAAGAAAAAGAAGCAAGTCGTCTTGGTTCTCTGCGGTTCGGTCAGCTCCTGGATCGATCAGAATATTCTTAATAATACCGGATTTGTCGGCCGCATATCGCTGCAGATCGATCTTCAGCCTCTGTCCCTGTATTACTGCAATCTTTTCTGGGGAAAGAGTACGGCACGAATTTCATCCCTTGAAAAACTGAAAATCTTGTCAGTGACCGGCGGCGTGCCTCGCTACCTTGAGGAAATTGATACCACGGAATCCGCGGAAGCCACGATAAAGCGCCTATGTTTCGAACCGGAGGGAATGCTTTTTCTTGAATTCGACCAGATTTTCTCCGCAATTTTCACACGACGAGCCGGTGCTTATGCCGAAATACTCAGGATTCTCTCTTCCGGTTCGCATGGGTTGACTGAGATTGCCAAGGAATCGGGAAACGAACGAAGCGGCCACCTTAGTTCTTACCTCGCCGACCTTGAATTGTCCGGATTCATTCGAAAAGATACTGTGTATATACCTGGAAACGCCAGGAAAACCAGATTACAAAGGTACCGGCTTGCGGATAACTATACAAGATTTTACCTCCGCTATATAGAGAATAAGCATAACACCATAAAACAAGGCCTTTACAAAAGACATACTTCTCTGGCGTCAATTATCCGGTGGGATGTGATTCTTGGCCTGCAATTCGAAAATCTTGTGCTTGACAACATTCAGACGCTCTTTCCCCTCTTACACATAGAACCCGCCACGATAATGAGCGCGGCTCCGTATTTTCAGCGTAAGACACTGCGTCATAAAGCGTGTCAGATAGATTTACTCATCCAGACAAAACATACGCTCTACGTGTGCGAGATAAAATGTCGTTTGAAAATCGGCGCTGAAATCACCACAGAGCTTCAGGAGAAAATCGCCCGTCTAAAACCTCCTGGAACATTGAGCGTACGAACGGTCCTTATTTACCAAGGCGTGATCGACCAGGCATTGCAGAAAGAAGGATATTTCGATTGGATCGTGTCCTTTAAGGACATGCTAAATGCGCGGGGAAATGATTAGGGCCAGTCGGCCTGAATCGTTGCCCAAAAAAAACGCCCGGCAAAAGAGCCGGGCGCTAAGAAACAGGAAAATTTCAAGAAGGCCTTATTTTTTCTTGTCATCCATCTTAATTTCTTTGGCTTCCATTTTATCCTGTTTCTTGTCCATTTTCTGTTCCTGTTTTTCGGTCTTCATTTCCATTTTATCAACGTTCGTCGCCCCCGTTGTTTTATCGCCGGGTTTATACGATTCGCCGGGCTTAAGCTCCAGTTTCTTGGCAATCTGCCCCCAACCCATCTTCTGGTCGATTTTCATGCTTAAAATATCGCGGGCGCTGTAACCTTCGACGCGCTGGGAAAGGGCGATGGCCTTGGCAATGCCGCCCCAACCGATTTTATAGGAGGCGTGCAGGGCATTCACCGAGTCCAGAGGGACCTTGAACTGCCTGGCGATTTTATCGGCCTTTACATAAGGATTATGGTCGCTGGTATCGACCCCCAGAACATGGTCTTTGTCCTGGATATCCTTGGTAACGCCCACGGTAACGGTCGTTGTAACGGAACCATTGACCGGAGCATCCGCCCCGTAACTTACAACCGCTGCCGCTGCAATGGCGACAACCATCAAACGTAAAATCATAAAACCCTCCCGGAAAATGTTTAAGAGATATTCGTTCTAATACTATTTACGTATGCCGGACCGATAAGGTTACAGCTGCCTTTATTATCGCCCTTTAAAATCAGCCCCGTGTTTTTCCTGTTTTTGTTCAATTTTCTTAAGCTTGGTTTCCTGCTTTGCCATAAATTTATCGATTTTATCCTCTTTATTGTCGCTTAAGTTAGGGCTTGGCGATTGTTCCCGGTCGGTCTTTGTCGGTTCTATTTTTTTTGAAATTACATTAACCGATTTGGGTTCGGCCGTGAGACTTTTCGGCGGCGGCACGGAAGCGGACCTTTCCGATTCGAACAGCAATTTCGACTGCGCCGCGATGGTGAGCATATTGTTCTTTTGTAAAAGAGCGCGTAACACGCCGTCCCGTTTTTCGACGGCGGCGATGATGCTTTGGGGTTGCTTGCTTTTAGCGATTCCTTCCCAGACTTTGTTTTCCAGGCATTGCATGGCAAGACCGTCTTTTTCGGCCCTCTCCAGCAAACTTCGCAGTTTATGCGCCTGGGGTTCTTCCCATTGCAAAGTAACCGTTTTCATGAGCTGCGCATTCAGCGCACTGCACCATTGGGCCGCTACGACAATCATTATAAAAACAAATTTGTTCATAATTCCATACCCGAGTTATATCCGCCAAAACCGTCCGCGATGCTTACCGGATTGCCCGGATCGGCGCTCCAGGTAGTATTGTCGATTACCAGTTGATACTGGTAATTGCCTTTATCCAATTTGAGCGTTATTGACCAGGAACCATCTCTGTTTTTGACAAGATAATCGCGACGCGGATTCCAGGCATTAAAGTCCCCGACAATCGCTATTTGCCGGGCCTGGGGAAACGCTTCCGAGACAATAATTTTAAAAACTCCGGCATTCTCTTTTTGCGTCAATGCGGGGGCAAGCGGAGATTTTTCACGGACCACAAACCACCCAAGAGCGCCGCAGACGGCAATAAGGGCAAGTGCGGTAAAGGCGAACTTTAATCCCCAAGCTGTGGATTGCCGCCTGCCGCTTTCCTGCATGCGGGCTTTGATGCGCAGGGCCAAAAATGGCGGGGTTTCCGGAACGGGGCCGCTCTCCAAGGATTTTACAAACGCGGCCCATTGTCGAAACGTGGGCGAACAGCGCGGACAGGCGCCGATATGTTCCTTTATGGCCCGTGGCACGGCGGCTTCGTTTACATACAGCGTATCAAAATATTTGCGGGCATGGGAACATATCATAAATACTGATCTCCGAATTTTGCGCTGAGGGATGTTCGAGCGCGATGGAGCCAGACTTTTATCAGCACTTCCGGCCGGCGCAATACCTGCGCGATTTCCGACACCGGCATGCGCTGGATATAAAACATTATCATAACGGTCCGTTGATTAAAGGAAAGCGTTTTTAGCATCTGTTGTATCCACAATTTATTTACCGCACCGTTTTCCGAATGGGCCCGGATGTCACCGTGCACTTCTTCGTCCAGGTTTGCATCCGGCTGTTTACGCCGTTTTCGGTAAATATCGCGGGCGCAATTTAAGGTTATGGTGCAAACCCAGTTTTTTAGATTTTTCCCCTTGTCGTACTTTTTAAAATTCCGGTGCAGCTTGATAAAAGTTTCCTGCACCGCGTCCTCGGCGTCTGCGCTGTTGCCAAGGATTCGATAGGCGATTGAATAGGCATAATCGATAAAGTTGTCGATGATGTTTTCAATTGATTCCTGCCCTGGATTCACAATGCTTTTTTCCTATAACTTATACGAAATAAAATTATAAAAGGTTACAGGGGTTGCAATGCCCAGGATAGTTCGGCCGAAACCTTGTGCGAAGCAATCGTGGATTCATTATTACCGGGGGAAAACAGGGTAAGACCGTAATTGAGCGAAAAATCAAGCGTTTCGGTCAGACTGCGGTCATAAGCGAGCAAAATAGTGTAATACCCGGTAGCTTGCGCATGCGGCAGAATCCCTTTATTTTTCCCGCCGCCCGAAAAAGGCATTTTCCCCAGCCCCGTTTGCGTTGCGGCAACATCGTAGGTGCGGCTTTCCAAATAAAAGGTCAGGAGAAATGTGTTTTTCTCGGAAGGCATGAAAATGGCTCCTGGAGAAACGATGAACCCGCCGTAACTCGATCCTGAATCGCTCGACGTGTTCCATACCAACCCAAGTTTTCCAAAGGCCCTTAATTTTGGACTGATATTAAGTGATAATTTTGCTTTTATAGCATTTGTCATATCAAGGCGACGGCTTAAAGCGTCGTGCATCAGATCAAGGGAGTACCCGAAATCAAGGGAGTGTGAGAATTTTAAGATATAATTGCCGGCAAGCCCGGCAACAATCGCCTCGGCGGCGCGCCCGGGGTCCTGCTCATCCGGCGGTTGGCGGGAATACCCGGCCGAAGCTTTCAGGACAAGGCGGCCGTTTTTTTCGTTGTGTTCAAAGGAGATCCCCGGGAGCAGAGCAACCGTGGTGTAGGCGGCCGTATAATAGGTACTTGACACATCGAGAAACGTGCTCGCCGTCCAATTGTTTTTTAAGCTTAAACGATAGGAAGGCGTTATTTCGCCGAATAAAAACGGAGAATTACGGTAGGCGGATTGGGTTGAATCCGCGCTGGAATCGAGCGCGATATAAAGATTTGTCCGGTATCCAGCCTCGCCGTCAAGCGCAATATCGGCGGCATTGCCGGCATGCAGCGGCGGGGAGCATAGAGCACAGGCAAGAATCAACAATAAGGTTTTTTTCACGAAATAATATAACAAAGCGGGTTTAGGCGGTCCTTTTATTGCTTAGGCATTCTCCAAGTATGCATTGTGCGCCAGATAATTACGCGCGTAATCCCCCACGGCTTCCTCCAGCGACAGGCATTTATGCACGCATCCCCGTGAAACGAGTTTGGCGCAATCCGCCTGGGTTTTGTACTGGTATTTTTCCTGGAGGCCGGGCGGCATGGGGATATATTCGACTTTTCCGGACACGCCCGCGGCCGCAAACAGCGCCGCCGCGACGTCGTTCCAACTGCGGGAGCGGCCGGTTCCGATATTGTAAATGCCGTTTACGCCCGGGTTGTCTAAAAAGTATAGGGCCATTTCCACGGCGTCTTTTACATAAATAAAATCGCGCACCTGTTCGCCGTCTTTAAAGGCGGCGTTATAAGACTTAAAGAGCCTTATTTTTCCCTCGCTGCGCACGCGCGAATAAGCTTTACATATAAGACTGCGCATGTCGCCTTTATGGTATTCGTTGGGGCCGAACACGTTAAAAAACTTGAGCCCGGCAATGCCGTCCAGCCAGCCGCTGCGCTGGGCGCGAAGGTCGAAAAGCTGCTTTGAGTATCCGTACATGTTGAGCGGCCGCAGGTCCTGGAGGCCGGCTTCGTTGTCGGCATAACCCTGGTTGCCATCACCGTAGGTGGCGGCGGAAGAAGCGTAGATCAGGCGTGTTTTGGGGTGTTTTTCCCACCATTGCGCAATGCGCAGCGTATAGCGATAATTGTTTTCCATGAGATAAGCGGCATTGGACTCGGTGGTGGACGAGCAGGCGCCCATGTGCAGGATGGCATCGATGGCGCTGCCGAAAACATTGCTTTCGAGTTTGGCGATAAAATCGAGCCGGTCTAAATATTCCGCAAAACGCAAGGGAGGCAGGTTCTTCCATTTTTCCGAAGTGTTTAAATCGTCCACCACTAAAATATCGGAAATCCCCCGGGCATTCAGTTTCCAGATCAGGGCGCTGCCGATAAATCCCGCGCCGCCGGTTACAACGATCATAAAACATTCTCCTCTTTTACTTAATCACCCGAACGCCATATTGACTAAAGCGAGCATCCGAGGTTATTACAAGGGCTTTTTCCATAAGCGCCGTCGCGATTATAAAACGGTCGGCCGGATCGCGGTGATGCCAGGGCAACTTATTTGCCGCAAACATTATTTCGTTGCTGAGAGGGCTTATGGTAAGATTGTGGGCGGCTAACACCCGGTCAAACCATTCCTGCGGTTCCATAGGCAATTTTAAAACTTTTTGGGCATATTTAAGACTTATTTCCCAGGCCGAAATCGTGGAAACCAGCGCGATCGAGGCTTGTTCGATTACTGTCCGGGCATCAGCAGAGAGGTTATCGTCTTCGCTGGCGAGCCACAAAAGCGCACAGGTGTCCAGCAGCACTTTTTTTTCAAACATTTTCCCATTCCCGGATAGTCGCTGCCGTCGGGTTGTCCAGAATCTTTATCTTTTTAAGCCGCGGATCGGCTTTGAGCCGGCTTCCCTGCGGAATGGGAACAAGCTCGGCCACCGCATGACCATGCCGGCAAATGATTACGGTCTCATTACGGTGTTCAACCCCGGCCACCAGGGCGGAAAGATTGGTTTTGGCCTCATGAATGTTAACGGTAATCATAGTATCCTCGTTATTGTTAGTCCATTAAACTAAATATAACCATTCTGACCATTTTAAATCAATACTATTTTGGGATTAATTTCGCAAACTGGTCACCGGCGCCGGAAAACGCCCGCCTCTTCGCATAAAATCCCTGGCCGAAAATGGATTTACCTTCATGATGGGTACATCGCCCAGAAGACCGCCGTAGCGCACCAGGTCGCCCGCCACTCTGCCCGGCACGGGGATCACGCGCACGGCAGTGGTTTTGTTGTTGATGACCCCGATCGCCAACTCGTCGGCGATAATGGCGTTAATGGTTTCCGCGGGCGTGTCGCCCGGGATGCCGAACATATCGAGTCCCACCGAACAGACCGACGTCAGGGACTCCAGTTTGTCAAGTCCAAGCGCCCCGGCCTGGACGGCCGCGATCATGCCGGAATCCTCGCTTATGGGAATAAAGGTGCCGCTCAAGCCGCCGATGTTGCCGCTGGCCATGGCGCCGCCCTTCTTAACGGCGTCCATGAGCAGGGCAATGGCGCAGGTTGAACCGTGCCCCCCGATTTTTTCGATGCCGAAACTCTCCACGATGCGGGCCACCGAATCGCCCTCGGCCGTGGTTGACGCCAGGGAAATATCCACCACGCCGAAGGGCACGTCCATGTTGCGGGCCAATTCGCGGCCCACGAGCTCGCCCGCCCGCGTGATTTTAAAGGTGGTTTTTTTGAGTACCTCCGAGAGCGCGGTAAAATCGCAGTCCCTGTTTTCGGCCACGACGCTGCGCACCACGCCCGGACCGCTGATACCCACATTCAGGGTAAGGTCAGATTCGCCCACGCCGTGAAAGGCGCCCGCCATAAAGGGATTGTCCTCGGGGGCATTTACAAATACCACAAACTTGGCGCAGCCGATGGCATTAAGACTTTCGCGCGCCGTTTTCTTGAGCATGGGCCCGATTAAGTTGACGGCATCTATATTCAACCCGGCGATATTGGAGCCCACGTTCAAAAACGCGCAGACCCGCTCGGTTTTGGCTAGCACTTCCGGCAGGGATTCAATAAGCATTGCATCGGAGCGCGTAAGTCCTTTCTGCACCAGCGCGCCAAACCCGCCGATAAAACTGATGCCGGCATCGGCGGCGGCGCGGTCGATGCTTTGGGCCATTTGCAGAAACTTGTCCGGCGCGCAATGCGTTTCCATGATCAGGCTTACCGGCGTTACGGAGACCCGTTTATTTACAATGGGGATGCCGTACTTGGACTCGAGTTTGGCGGCCTCGGCAACAAGGCTCCGGGCGTTGCGGGCAATCTTGGCGTAAACCTTTTCCTTGAACTTTTCAAAATCGGAATCGATGCAGTCTTTAAGGTTTATGCCGAGCGTGGTGGTGCGGATATCAAAATTATGGTAGAGCGTCATGCGCGCGGTTTCAAAAACTTCTTCGACCGTAATCGTCATGGTTACACCCGGTGCATCATCGTAAAAATGTTTTCGTGCTGGATCTGGATTTTAATCCCCAGTTCACCGCCGATTTTTTCGAGCCCGGCCCGTATTTCGTCGATTGAAACTTTAGAGTTTCCCATGTCAACCAGCATGGTCATGACAAAATAGCTTTCCATGATTTTCTGGTTGATGTCTTCTATATTTATATCGTTCAAATAAAGGAGATTGGCGATTTTGGCGACGATTCCTTTTTTATCCAGACCGATGACCGTAATAAACGACAATTCTTTCTTCATATTAGGAACCTCCTCTCCTGAAAATATAGGCATTCAGGCGTGGTATTGTCAACGGGGCTTTTTTTGTATTAAAAGTTCCTACGAACTACTATTTTATGATTAAAGGAATTTGTCCATGCCGCAATGCAATAAATGCAATACGTTGTTCGATGCTAATACCGCAAGCCCCTTCTGTTCGTTGTGCGGAGCGCCGCTCGATATGAAGGAATCGCCGGAAATCGTCCAGACGAGCGCTCCTTATAATGGCATTCCCTGGGAACAAACGGACGGCCAAACCAACTTGTTGAGCGCTTTTGTAAAGACCGTACGGGAAGTCCTCTTTCATCCGACCGTCTTTTTCCAAAAGCTGCAACCGGGCAGCCGCTGGTGGTGGCCGCTCCTTTTTGCGCTTGTTTGCAGCTCTGTTTCGGCGGTGGCTGTTTTTGCCTGGAACCAGGTTTTACTGGCCTGGTTGCCGGATTGGCTGGCCGCCTTTGAACCCTATCTGGAAAACCAGTCATCGCTTTTATGGGCGCCCTTTCTGTGCGTAGCGGAGGTCCTTTTTAGCGCAGTATCGATCCAGCTCATGCTTGTTTTTTTCCACCGACGGCAGCGCGCCGATTTTTCCATGACCTTCCGCATGGTTTGCTATATGCAAAGCAACGGGCTCTTATTATTATTGCCGTTTGTAGGCATTCCCGTGAGCGCGGTTTGGGGGTTTTACCTTTTAATTGCGGGATTGCACAGCGTGCACCGCATGAGTAAATTTAAGGCCGTTGTCATTGTCGTGGCGCCGATGGTACTATTGATTTGTGTGGTGACGGCGGGTGTTGCAATGGTCGTTTTAAGCGGCCTATTTACTTTACAATTGTTTAAAGATTTTATCGCCAATTTCCGATATTAATAATATGACCACCAATAGCATCAAAATGCTGCTTGACGTAAATGTCCCGATTTCCGTTCAATTGGGGCAAACCAAAATGAGCATCACCGAACTGCTCAAGCTCAAAAAGGGCGGCCTGGTCCAGCTCAACCGCATGGCGGGTGAGCCCGTGGACATTTATATCAACAAAAAACTGCTTGCCAAAGGCGAAGTTACGGTCGTGGACGACAAACTTTCGGTCCGGGTGGGGCAACTCTACGGCGAGCGCGAAAAATTCAAGCACCTTTAAAACTTATACCCAGCGCAGATTCTTGCCGGCGTGATGTCGAGTTCGTCAAAGCGGAAAACGTAATCCACGGATATGTTTTTAAATGAACGCCGGCCCCGAGCATAACGGTG
>JAQUMP010000099.1 GCA_028718065.1 Chitinivibrionales bacterium
GTATTTGGCATCCCAACCGCTATAATTAGCCGGATAAGTTTTGCCATCTACCCAGAGGACCTGCAGGGTCGGTGCCTGGGAAAAAAGCATTGTCCAACTTGTTCCGCCGTTAGTGCTCTTCATGCCGGATGTAGAACCCATAACAAATATCGTATTTGAGTCGGCCCCAAAAAATGGGCCCCGCACGACATCCGTTGAGGCACCTTTGTGCGCCCAGGTGGCGCCTTTGTCCGAACTCACCAGTAAACCGGTAGAAGTACCAAGGTAATATTTTCCGCCAAATAAAACAGGCGCTCTTGTTTGAATTGCCTCCGTCGAAACTCTAGTCCATGAACCGCCACCGTCGGTTGTACGCATGATGCCGCCGGTATTGATTGTAGTTTGATTCTGATTATCATTATAATAATATATATAGGTGTTTTGATCTATCGCGCCAAGCATCGCCCGACCTTGACCAGAGAGGGAGGGATACATATTAATTCCCGAAATTTTTTGCCAGGTTATTCCCGCATCGGTCGATTTAAATACCCCATCCACAAGTACAGGAAATTGAGAAGAAGATTCATGAGACATCACAATTATATTTTTCAGAGCCGTAGGATCAGACCAATCAACCGCACCAAACTCCCAACCTCGTCCATAATTGGTAAATTTGCTCCAGGTAGTTCCATTGAGGGTGTAACCAAGAAGGCCATTATCATTTGTAGTATTAAAACCAAGCACCGCCATTCGCACGGGATTATTCTGGTCGACTAAAAAATCACCATCGGTACAAATAGTATTTCCATCCGCAACTTGAGTAAAAGTTACGGCTTTATCCGAGCTTTTCCAAACCCCATATCCTATTACTAAAAGGAAAACGTCTCCCGTTAGCCGATTCACCGTTACCGATCCGCAATTGACCCAAGGATTCCAATGGGTCTGATCGAGGCTGTGCGCGGTTTTGAGCGGCGTTGAAATGTCAACCCAGGTCACGGCCGAAGTGGAAAAAACCAAAGCCGATAAACAAAGAATAGCCACAATCAAACAAGCTCTTTTTTTCATACTCGCACTCCTTCTTTCTTTAGTTGAGTATTTTTTTTGTTCTTTTTGCAAATTAACAAACCAATCCGTTTCCTCGACTTAAGGCCTTAAATAGCCTGAAATAAAACAGTTCCCTTTCTCCCCTGGAATTCGTTTCTAATATAAAATAGGGCGGCCTGAGGAACAATTATGAATTGCGAAAACAATTTTGCTTCAGATGTTAATGTGTCCTTTTGTCCAGAAATGAATTATTTTGGGCAATAGGCTTGGTCCAATTTTATTGCGCACTTAAAAAATATGTCAAAAAAGAAATCGGATTGCAAACTATGAAAAGAAAACATTTTTTATATTTGGCCGCATTCGTTGCCGTTTCTGCTGTTTCGGCCCTCTTGCTCTTATGCACGCCCAACCAAAATCCTTTTACCGATCCCAACAACATTCGGGTGGCAATACTAACGGATACGCCTAATCCGGGTGATACCATTCTTCATACCTCGGTAGACTCCGCGGTAAAAATAAAGATCGATATTTATCTCTACAGCATTGTTAATAAAGTTACGGTTGATTTTGGCGACAAAACTTTTGCCGATACCACCAATCACGATTCATTGACAACCGAGGATACGCTCTCCTTTTCGCATGTCTACCATTCCGCCGGTACGTTTACAATTACGGTAACGGCCCTAAGCGGCAATTACCAGCAAACCGGGCACATAACCGTGGTGGTAAAGCCGGCGGCCCTGAAATTGTCGGCCGTTACTTACAACGGCAACGGCAGTTTTTCCGGCGCAGCCCCGACCGATTCAAATCATTACCCCAAGGGCGCAACCGTGACCGTTAGGGGTAATACCGGCAATCTAGCGCTGACCGGTCATGCTTTTAGTGGATGGAACCGGGCTGCTAACGGAAGCGGTAAATCATATCTGGCGACAGACACATTAATCATGGATTCCGTCGCGTTGACCCTGTATGTCAAATGGACCATAGATACTTTTAAGGTTAGTTTTAACAGCAATGGCGGCAGTGCCGTAGATAGCCAGATGGTCCCCTACAATGCCGTGGCCAAGGAACCTGCCATTGTGCCGACCAAGGCGGGTAATGTATTTGCCGGCTGGTATTTAAACGCGGCCCTTACCACCCCTTTTGATTTTACCACGCCGATCATGACGGATAGAACGCTCTATGCCAAATGGACGGCCGGTTTTAACGTGGTTTACAACGGCAACAATAGCACCGGCGGCAAAGTGCCTGCCGACAGCACGGTGTACACCAACGGCCAAACGGTTACGGTGCAAAACAATTCCGGGTTGCTGCTGCGCGCCGGTTACACCTTTGCAGGATGGAACCTGGCCGCAGATGGCGGCGGGACAACATATAACGCAACGAATACATTTACAATAGGAACCGCAAGCGTTACCTTGTATGCCAAGTGGACGCCCAATACGTACACCATAACCTTCGACGACCAAAGCGCCACCGTGGCGGTAAGTCCGGCCACCAAAAGCGTGACTGCTCCGGCCACAACGGTTGTTACCCTGCCCACGGCGCCTACCAAAACCGGTTTTACTTTTGGCGGCTGGTTTACGGCGGTGGGCGGCGGGGGTAAGGCCTTTACCGCGGATTCCGTGGTAACGGCAAGTGACACGGTTTATGCGCGCTGGATTCCGCCGAATAGCTTTTTGGTCACCTTCAACGACCAAGCGGCCACCACGGCGGTAAATCCTACCAGTAAATTAGTAACGGCCCCGGCCACAACCGTGGATGCCCTGCCGACCGCGCCCGCCAAAACGGGCTTTACTTTCGGCGGATGGTTTACGACCGCGAGCGGCGGCGGTACTGCCTTTACAGCCACGACACCCGTAAATGCAAACGATACCGTTTATGCCGAATGGACGCCCAATACCTACACCATAACCTTCGACGATCAGAGCGCAACCACGCCGGTAAACCCAACAATCAAAACCGTAACCGCTCCGGCCACAACCGTTGTTTCGCTGCCCGCTGTGCCCGCAAAGACCGGCTACACTTTTGGCGGATGGTTTACAGCCGTGAGCGGCGGTGGTACCGCCTTTATTGCCACGACACCCGTAAATGCAAACGATACCGTTTATGCCAAATGGACTATTAATTCATTCGTTGTAAAGTTTAACAGCAATGGAGGAAGCGTTATAGATAGCGAGATGGTAACGTACAATACGGCGGCAACAGCGCCGACCGCAACGCCGACTAAGACCGGATATAAATTCGTTACCTGGTGCATGGACCCCTCGGCCACTAACGTTTTCGATTTTTCGACGTTAATCACGGCCCCAAGAACGCTTTATGCACAGTGGATACCGATTTATACCGTGGTTTACAATGGCAACAATAGCACCGGCGGGACGGTTCCGGTGGACGGGCAAACATATACAAGCGGTGCTAATGCTTCCGTGCTTGGTGTAGGTTCTTTAGTTCGGGCCAATTACACCTTTGCCGGATGGAATCTTGCTGCTAACGGTGGCGGTGCAGTAACATATCATGTTGGAGACCTGCTGCAAATAGGAACTGTAAACGATACTCTGTATGCCCAGTGGACAGCGAATGTTTACACAATAACACTGGACTATCAGGGCGCTACCGGGAACACTGGCTCAACAACTATAAGTAGGTCGGCCCCGAATCTGGCCATAGGAATATTGCCAAGCGCGCAAACTAAAACAGGTTATTTCTTTGACGGATGGTTTACGGCTGCGAATGGTGGTGGAGATTCGGTAAAACCGACTACAACAATAAATTCAAACGATACTTTTTATGCTTATTGGCTTGTTAAGGATGTTGATGGAAATGTTTATCACACTGTTCAAATCGGAAACCAAGTTTGGCTCCAGGAAAATCTTAAGACCACTAAATACCGTGATGGGATCAACCAAATATCCTTTACAGATAGTGCTCATTGGCAATCACTTGGTACAACTCCATTATATTGCTGGTATAATAATGATTCAGCAACCTATAAAAAATCCTACGGAGCTTTGTACAATTGGTATGCGGCATCCAATATTAGCATTCCTCCAGTAGGATGGCATGTGCCGTCAAAAGCCGAATGGGATGCCTTAATTGCAAATCTTGGCGGTGATGTAAATGTGCTTGGCGGTAAATTAAAAGACACTGGCACAACTTATTGGCAGTCGCCCAACACCGGGGCTACGGATAGTTCCGGTTTTACGGGCCGTCCAAGTGGGTGGCGCATGGTCAATGCTAGCTTTAGCTATATTGGAACAATGGGCTCATGGTGGTCGACCGACCAGGCTAATATGTTTGAATATTGGCATTTTGACCTATCCAATAATAGCGCAGGATATCACCTAATGCCAGATGCTGGCCAAGCGAATGTCGGACTCAGCATCCGTTGCATCCGGGATTATTAAATCATTCATTGCCCTTCAGGCAAACGCCGCTACGGCAACAGGGCGTTTTTTCGCAATTGCGCGGCGGTGGATTTCTTTTCCCGTGGGGCCCTAAGCGAATAGCTTAGGGTTTTTCAAAGCAAGGATGATTTTAGAACAAGAAAAGAGCCAAAATGATTTGGCGTAGATGCGGCCGTATCACTTAAAAAAAATGCTTGACTTGTATATATAAGCGATATACATTATAGAATGTGATTACAGACTATTTTCCTGACTTTCTTGGCTTTCAGTGGGATAGCGGTAACATAGATAAAAACCGCCTTAAACATGATGTGGAGGCATTCGAGGCTGAACAAACATTCTTTAATGACCCTCTTATCATCCTCCCCGATGAAAAGCATTCGACATCAGAAATCCGATATGCCGCTTTTGGAAAAACAAATGATAGCCGGAAACTATCAATGGTTTTTACAAAAAGGAACCAATCAATACGGATTATCTCCGCTCGTGATATGAATAAAAAGGAAAGAGGTTATTATGCGGCCCACGAAAGTTAAAAAGATTCCAAATTTTCAAACAGAAGATGAAGAGAGGGCGTTTTGGGCAAATCACTCTCCTCTTGACTATTTTGATGTTTCCAAAGCGCACAAAGCCGTGTTCCCCAATTTAAAGCCTACCTTGAAATCGATTTCGATACGATTACCGATTGATTTGCTTGAAAACCTTAAGGTTTTGGCAAACAAACAAGATGTCCCATATCAGAGTTTGGCTAAAATTTACCTTGGCAGACAAATACAGCTTGAAAAACATCCAGCGCGAATCCTTCGTCGTACTACCTCATATAAGCATAGAGCCAAGACAGAAGCCGCTTAGCGGTTCTATCGGGAACGTTACTCTTTAGGGGGAATGTTTACTTCCGGCACAGCCGCAGCCGTTGCGGCCAGTTTTTCCTTCATCTGTTTTACAAAATCATCCATGGCGGCCAGATATTCTTCGTTTTGCTTAGCGCCTATTACCGGGCTGTCCAAACATTCCTTGGGGATTTCGTTTAAAAACATGCTGGGCTTTACGGGCAGACTCTTGTTTCTAAAGATTTTGGACCCCGCAAAGGACAAAATCAGGCGCTTGCGCGCACGGGTCATGCCCACGTAAAACAAGCGGCGCTCCTCCTCGATCATGCCTTCTTCCACGGCGCGGGGCGACGGAAAAATGTCGCCATCAAGCCCCGGCATAAACACCACGGAAAATTCCAATCCCTTGGCCTTGTGCAGGGTCATAATGGTAAGGCGGTTTTTATTGCGCGGCTTTTCGTCCTCGTCGTTGTCGGCGGCCTGGAGCGACAATTCCTGCAGGTAGCCGGCCAGCGTGGGAGCGGTTTTTTTATGAAAGTGTTCGTACGTCTCCATGCCGCGCAGCAGCTCGGCGATGTTTTCTTTGCAATAGGCAGTGGATGGGTCGCTTTTTTCCTGCAGGGCCAAAAGCTCAAAATAGCCGGTCTCGGTTAAAAGCGCGCGCGTGGTTTGGGAGAAGCTTCCCTGCGCATACAGCTCGGCGAACCGTTCGCACAGCAGCAAAAAATCGTGCAGTTTGGCATGCTGCGCCGGCGTAATCGCGGTGGCGTCCTGATGGCGGCGCACGGCCTCCCACAGGCTCATTTTGCGGTCCGATGCCAGTTCGTCAAGCGCCTCCATGGCCGCGCCCCGGATGCCCTTGTCCGGCACCTTTAAAATACGGTTCAAGCTCAGTTCGTCCGATTGGTTGGCAAAGAAGCGGATATAGGCCAAAACGTCGCGCACCTCCTTGCGGTCAAAAAAACTCATGGCCCCCACGATCTTATAGGGTACGCCCTTGGCGCGCAGGGATTCTTCGAACCGCCGCATCATAATGTTAGTGCGCACCAGCAGGGCATGGTCGCTAAAATCGAATTGCCCGTTTTTGGTATGCGTCATAATCGTATCGGCGATCCAGTCGGCCTCTTCCTTTTCGTCGTCGGCTTTAAACACCAGGATCGGTTCGTCGCCGCCGCCCGCGGCGGTAATTTGTTTTAACGTGCGTTTACGATTGTGGGCGATCACCCCAAGCGCGCCGGCTAAAATAGGGGGCGTGCTGCGGTAATTTTTGTCCAGCACGATGGTTATGCATTTGTCAAACACGACCGGAAAAGAGAGGATGTTATCGATGGTGGCGCCCCGCCAGGCATAGACGGCCTGGTCGTCGTCACCCACCGCCATGATATTGTTGCGCGGGGCCGCCAGCAACTGCGCGAGTTGCATCTGCACGCGGTTGGTGTCCTGGAATTCATCGATGGAAACAAAATGATATCTTTGAATATAGTGCTGCACAACCTCGGGATACGCTTTAAAAATTTTTAGCGGCAGGAGCAGCAAGTCGTCAAAGTCAAGACACTGCCGTTTAAGCAACATGGTTTCGTAGCCGCTATAAACGCGACCGGTCAGCAGCAGGGCGTTCTCGCCTTCCTTATATTGATCGGCATGCAGGCCGTCGTTTTTGGCCCGGCTGATTGCATATAATATGGATTCGTGGTCCTGTTCCTGGGCGCTCTTGCCGACCCCGCGCATGAGGGTTTTAATCGTGGCCAACTGCTGGTGCTGGTCCAGAATGGTAAACTGGGGCGCAATGCCGATGCGGCCGCCGTGTTCCCGTAAAATGCGCGCCCCAAAACCGTGAAAGGTTGCAATGGTCATGTCATTGCCGGCCTTAGTGCCGACCATGGCGATAATGCGCTGCTTCATTTCCGCGGCGGCCTTATTGGTAAAGGTTACCGCCAGAATCTGCTCGGGTTTGCACCGTTTTTCGCCCACAAGCCGGGCTATGCGATTGGTGAGTACGCGCGTTTTGCCGCTCCCCGCGCCCGCGAGCACCAAGAGCGGACCCTCGTTATGCAGAACGGCTTTTCCCTGGCTGGGATTTAAACCGGAAAGAAAATCATGTTTCATAATGGTTTGATTTAAAAAAAACGAAAAACAGGTATGATAAAATGCGAGGTAATATACGTTTCTTAGGCAGAAAGAATGTGAATAAAAATCGATTATCTTTTTGATTTTTAATCGGTGAACTTGCGCGGGCTTTACCGTATTTTAACCACCACCACCTGCTCCCCGATCTTGCTTTTGTCAACCATGACCGTTCCGTTCGGCCGTACCGCGGCACTGCCGAGGGCGGTGCCCTTGACGTTATAGAGATCCACGGCTTTCGCGGTTGACGCCAAACCGGGCGACACTTCACCTTTATTGCCGGTAACCACAATAAGCCCCGTCCGTGCGGCAGCGCCTGAATGCGGCGCAAATGCCCGGGCATTGTTCTTAACGCCGGTGACGGTCATATACGCGCGATATATAATGGCGGCGATGGAATCCGCTCCCGTGTTGCTCGGGTGTACGCCGTCGGGAAAAAGGAGGGAGTCATGCGCCATGGCGGTGTTAATATCGATTACGGTCAGGCCTTTGGCCTGAGCAACTCGCTTAATGCGAGGAACGATCCCGTTTTTAATGGTCGAACCATTAATGCCTGCAATCGTATTGTAAAAAGCCGGGCACGGCAGACACAAAAAAATCCGCGGTTTGGGAGAAATGGTCAGGAGCGTATCGACCAAGGCCGTCAGGTCGGCAACAAAATGGGTGCTGTCCGTCGCGCAGCCCTGCGGGAGACCCACGCCGGTCCAGTTCGGCGGTTTGGAATCGTTTGTTCCAAGTTTTACGGTGATAATGGCGGGTTTAAAGGCAAAGACGTTGGCGAGTTTGCCCTTGGTCCAATAGGGCATATCGCCTCCTTTAAGCAGACAAGTCCCCGACACACCGTCGTTCTCCACCATATAGCCGGTCCCCAACAGTGACTGGAGCGGAACGGCATAACTTTTAAAAGTTCCGAAAGATGCGGTCCCCCCCTGGGTAATGCTGTTGCCGATGCATGCCCATTTAATCTGCTGGGCCAAGACCGGGATGTTTAAATATATTACAGCAATACTTATTTTTAGAAGCGCCGGAACAATTCGTGAGGAGCACATTATATTTCTTTCCCTCCAATGTTAAATAAAATATGGAAGGGGCTCACCGCCCCTTATACCCGGTAAGGAATATACTTATTGTAGCAAAAACAGTAAGAGCTTTTTCTTTGAAGAGAAGTATCGTATGTCAAGTACAAATTGGCTTTTCCTTTAGCTATAACAAGCATTTTCATTACGGGATATAAAGGGCGGAGCCCTTTCCTATAATTTATTTTGTTTTAAGTATAAATATATGACAAAAGCTAAAACTTACAAAGGACGCTCGCTCTGGCAGGACGGCCTGGAGGCATTCTCGCGCAACCGCGCGGCCATGGCAAGCTGTCTCTTTTTATTGCTCTTGTCAATTATCTGCCTCCTGGCGCCCTGGCTTACCCCCTACACTTACGCCGCCCAGGACCTTAAGCTCGGCGCCGTGGGCCCGGGCGCCGCCCATTGGCTGGGCACCGATTCGCTGGGACGCGACCAATTAACGCGCATTCTGTACGGCGGCCGCGTGTCGCTCATGGTAGGCGTGTGCGCCACCTTGGTGGCGGCGGTCATCGGCGTGAGCTGGGGGGCCATTGCCGGGTTCTCCGGACGGGTAACCGATACCATCATGATGCGCATCGTTGACATAATCTACGCCTTTCCCTTTACCATTTTCGTTATTATTCTCATGGTGTTTTTTAAAGGCAGCATGGTGCTGCTTTTCTGCGCGATCGGCGCGGTTGAATGGCTTACCATGGCACGCATCGTGCGCGGACAGGTGCTCTCGCTTAAACAGCAGGAATTCGTGGAAGCGGCCGTAAGCATCGGCCTGCCCGCCCATCGTATTCTGCTGCGCCATATTTTCCCGCACCTTTTGAGTCCGATTATTATTTATACCACGCTCACCATTCCCGGCGTCATGCTGCTCGAGGCGTTTTTAAGTTTTTTGGGTCTGGGGGTCCAGCCGCCGGCAAGCTCCTGGGGCATTCTTATCCGTGAAGGCGCCGAAAGCATGGAACAATATCCGTGGTTGCTGATATTTCCCGGCGTCTTTTTATCGTGCACACTTTTGGCGCTA
>JAQUMP010000100.1 GCA_028718065.1 Chitinivibrionales bacterium
ATGCACGATCACGAGGTCGGCGTCACCGCGCGCAGCGTTTTTGCCGATCTTTCGGTCACTCAGATCCACTATCTCGACGCCATCCGGCATCTGGAAAAGCCGACCATAAGCGAGCTTGCCAAACATCAGAAGGTATCCAGACCGACGGTGACCATAGCCCTGGAAAAACTTGCCCGCCAGGGGTACTTGACAAAAGTATCTTCACTAAAAGACCATCGCGTGTCCAATGTGCATCTTACCAAAAAAGGCCTGAAAATATCCGAACTTCACGATAAAATTCATCAGGGGTATGCCCGTTATTTCGAGAATGCGCTGGGAAAAGCGGAACTGGGCGAATTGGTGGCGCTTCTGAATAAGGTGATTGCCTCTATGGGATTATAAAAACGATCGCCAAAATCCGTTACAGGGGATAAACAATGAGCGCAATATCGTTTGAAAAATTAACCGGCCTTACGCAGGGCGAGGTGACCGCGCGGCGTGAGCGGGACGGCTACAACGAATTGCCCACCCAGGGCAAACGTCGTTTTTTCGATATTCTTATCGGGGTGCTCAAGGAGCCCATGTTTTTGCTCCTGATAGCCTGCGGGGTGCTGTATTTACTCTCGGGCGAATTCCAGGAAGCCGCGATGCTTCTGGGTTTTGTTTTTATCATAATCGGCATTACCTTTTATCAAGAGCAAAAAACCGAACGGGCCCTGGAGGCGCTTAAAGATCTCTCCAGCCCGCGCGCTTTTGTAATCCGCAACGGCGAAAAAACGCGCATTCCCGGACGGGAAGTGGTTTGCGACGATGTCATCCTGCTCGCGGAAGGCGACCGCGTGCCCGCGGACTGCGTCCTGGTGCATGCCCTGAACTTTTCCGTGGACGAATCCCTGCTTACCGGCGAATCGGTGCCCGTGCGCAAATCTTTTGCCCAAGACGCGGATGCGGCGCTTGGAAAACCGGGCGGCGACGATCTTGCGTTTGCGTTTTCCGGGACGCTGGTCGTTTCCGGCCAGGCGGCAGGAATAGTCAAGGCCATTGGAACCAGGACCGAACTCGGCAAAATCGGCAAGGCGCTCCAGACGCTTAAAGAGGAACGCACGCCGCTCCAGGTCCAGACCGGCAAAGTAGTCCGCGCCTTTGCGCTCTGCGGCGGCATCCTGTGCGCTTTGGTGATCGTGGTGTATTGGCTTACCCGGGGTAAACTACTCGAAGGTTTCCTGGCCGGGCTGTCGCTTGCCATGGCAATGCTGCCCGAAGAATTCCCGGTGGTTCTTACGGTTTTTCTGGCCCTGGGCGCCTGGCGGATTTCAAAGTATCGCGTACTCACGCGGCGCGTTCCGGCGGTGGAAACGCTTGGTTCGGCGACCGTCCTGTGCGTCGACAAGACCGGTACCTTGACAATGAATAAAATGACCGTTTCCGACATTGTCGCCGGGGACCAAATCTTCGGCGTGGGGTCGGTAAATATCGCGCTCCCCGAAGCGTTCCATGAAGTCGTTGAATACGCCATGCTTGCCAGCCCCGTTGATCCTTTTGACCCCATGGAAAAAGCCATGAAAGAGCTTGGAGAACGCATGCTGGCTAAAACCGAACATATTCACGCATCCTGGACGCTTCAGCGCGAATATCCCCTTAACAAAGAACTGCTTGCCATGTCGCGCGTGTGGACTTCCGCCTCGGGCAATGACTTAGTCATAGCGGCCAAAGGCGCGCCCGAAGCCATTGCCGATCTTTGCCACCTTAACGCGGCGCGATTGCAGGAGCTCCGGGAAAAAATCGATTTTCTCAGCAATCAGGGCAAACGCGTTATAGGGGTGGCGCGCGCCCGCTATGCCAAAGCGGACCTTCCGGAAAAGCAACACGATTTTCAGTTTGATTTTGTCGGCCTGCTTGGTTTGGAAGACCCCGTGCGCCCGAATGTAGCGGGCGCAATCGCCGAATGCTACGCGGCAGGCATCCGGACGATTATGATTACCGGCGATTACCCCGGCACGGCCATGAGTATCGCGGCCCAGATCGGTCTTAAAAATGCGGACCGGCACCTCACCGGTCCGGAGCTGGAATCCTTGACAGACGAACAGCTTGCGCACCGCATTAAAGACCTAAACGTCTTTGCCCGCATGGTCCCGGAACAGAAGTTGCGTATTGTCAAGGCATTAAAAATAAACAGGGAAATCGTGGCCATGACCGGCGACGGCGTCAACGATGCTCCCGCCCTGAAAGCCGCGCATATCGGCGTGGCCATGGGCGGCCGCGGCACCGACGTTGCGCGCGAGGCGTCGTCGCTGGTGTTGCTCGACGACGATTTTAATTCGATCGTAACGGCCGTGCGCATCGGACGGCGCATTTATGACAATCTTAAAAAGGCGATGATGTTTATCCTTTCGGTCCATATCCCGATTGCGGGACTCTCCTTGATTCCGGTATTGTTTAAATGGCCGTTGATTTTATTTCCCGTGCACATTGTTTTTCTTGAGCTCATTATCGATCCCGCCTGCACCCTGATCTTTGAGGCCGACCATGAAGACCGTGATGTCATGAAACGCAAACCGCGCGCGATCGACGCGCAGCTCTTTGACCTCGCGACCGTACTTAAATGTTTTTTCCAGGGCGGATTAACGCTGGTCGTCACGATCGCAATTTACCTGTTTATCCGCCACGACCATTCCACGGAGGCCGCGCGCGGATTGGCATTTCTTACGCTGGTGGTTTGCAATATGGGAATGATTTTATCGAACCGTTCATTAACACGGTCGGGGTTAAGCATCTTACGGGAAAAGAACGCGGCGTTTAAATGGGTCATGACCGGGACCGCAGCCCTGATTTGCCTTATTTTAACCGTACCGTTTCTCAAGGAGCTGTTCCGTTTCGGCGCCGTATCCTTAACCGACCTGTTCCTTGCGCTTGCCGGCGGATTGGTCGCCATCGTTCTTATGGAACTCTTGAAGGTGGTTCCTCCGGGTAAAAAATAGAGGGCAATCCATCACGCGTAATTTTATAATGACAAATACCGGGACAATTTATAATTCATCCAAGCGTAATACCACCATGTGTAAAATTAAACCTGTAATCATGTTCGTGTTGGTTGCGTTTTTCATGACCTTGACAACCGAGGGGGGCGCGCGGTTTTCTTGCCTTGAAGACCGGGCGGAAACCTCTTCGGAAAATCATCGCGAATGTTTCCCGGATGAGTCCGAAGGCCTTATTTCCCCTGCCGCTCAGTCCGGCGTTACCGTTCGCATAAGAAATGCAATTTGTATACCGCATGCCCTGTTTAAAAAAATGCTCTTTCCTTCCGCGACATTAGCCGATAAATTATACGCCGTCAAGGTCCTTCCCGATTTTTTGCAATTGGCCCTCGAAACAAAAGTTCTTCGTATTTAGCCTCTTCGTCCGCTTCGTCCAATTTTATTCGCCCTGAAAATCCGCTGCGATCGGTATTTAGAATATTCCGGGCCGGATCAGGCCCGGTTTCATGGAGAAAGCAATACGATGCAAGATAAAAATATGCACAGGATGGATTTTTCCGTTCAATTGATTTTGGACGGCGTACCGGACGCGATGATTGTAACAACCGTAAATGGCGATATTACCATGATGAATTCGGCGGCCAAAAATTTGTCGGGGATCATGCCCAACCTTGCGAACTGCCGGAATATTTTTGATGTTGATCCAATGTTCCGCGCCGGTTTACCAACGCAGGCCTCTCTTGCGTCCGGGCAAAAATCCATTTTTGATACTCCCAACGGCGTTCCATTTACCAATGGAAAAGGGAAAAAACGGACAATATTAATTGACAAGGGACCGCTTCTGGATTCCGAAAAGAAAAATATCGGCTATTTATGGATCATAAAGGAAATTTCCGAATTAGTACGCATAAGAAACGAAATGCAAAAGATCCAGGCCCTTGAATCCATAGGAATCCTCGCCGCGGGAGTGGCCCATGATTTTAACAATTTACTGGGCGGTTTGTTGGGGTTTATCGACCTTGCCCATCGGAGCGTCGAAAATCCGGCGGAATGCACCGAACATCTGGAAGGGGCAAAAGATGCGGTCCAAAAGGCGCGCGACCTTACGGCCCAACTGCTGGCTTTGTCGAAAGGGGGAATCTTTCAAAAGCAAGTTGCTTCTATCGCGAAGATACTACAGAATTCTCTTAGAATCTGCACCGTAGGGTCGCCGGTTAAAACGGAGGTTTTTATTCAAGAAGGCCTTTGGAATTGCAATGTCGATCAAGCGCAAATATCGCAGGCCCTCAACAATATACTTATAAATGCGATACAAGCCATGCCGGCAGGCGGAACCTTGGCCGTTTATGCCGTAAATGTAGAATTGACGGAGCAGGAAATCGCATCGCTTTCCGCTGGAAAGTATATCAGCATTTCCATTCGGGATACCGGATGCGGAATCCCGAATGAAATTATCGACCACGTTTTCGATCCCTATTTCACCACAAAAGAAAAAGGAAGCGGCCTCGGACTTGCCGTTGCATGGTCGGTGATTCGGCAACATAACGGGCATATCGGCGTTGGCTCCGCCCCGGAACAAGGTTCGGTTTTTACCCTTCATATCCCTGCGACGACGGCGGCAATCGAAAATGCCCTGGCCGAAAAATTATTCGAAAAGTCCCAATTCAATTCCTTACGTATTCTGGTGATGGACGACGATCCGACAATCCGGGTTGTCTTGGAAAAAATATTGCGCAAACTTAATTGCGACGTTACCACCGTCGTGTCCGGAGAGCTCGCCCTCCACTCGCTCCGGAAGGCGCGCGAGCGACATGCCTGTTTTGACGTTGCAATTCTTGACCTGACCATTCCCGGCGGTAAAGGCGGAAAGGACATTGTCGCGGAAGTCAATAAATTATTTCCGGATATCAAGACCATTGCCATGAGCGGATACACCGGCGACCCGATTTTTGAAAACGCGGGCGCGTTCGGCTTTCACCACGCTCTTAAAAAGCCT
The DNA here is from genome assembly GCA_028718065.1 of Chitinivibrionales bacterium. Lineage (GTDB taxonomy): Bacteria > Fibrobacterota > Chitinivibrionia > Chitinivibrionales > FEN-1185 > JAQUMP01. The sequence goes on from JAQUMP010000100.1 coordinate 4,951, forward strand.
TTCTTGATCGAAGAATTAGCGTTCTTGCTGCATGACGCGGCTATGCGGTTTCCCGGTGCAAACGGCCGACAAAACGGGGCGTGATCTTTTTGTGAAACCTGACAAACTGGAGGAAACAATGGAATCGGGCAATTTTGAAATCGGTTTTCCGGTCGTTATCTGTTTTTGGGTTTTAATGCTCCTGGCCCTGATCGTGGCCGCGGCTTCCGATAAAAAGCAAAAGTAATTTGATTTACAAAGGGTTTCCTTAAAATATAACTAATTTTCCCAACCGGATTTTTTAACGAAAAGGAGATCATCATGAGCGCCCAACAAACAACAAGTCCGCAAAAAAGCCGTTTGGAGGACTCGTTTTCCATGAACGACAATCAACGCAAATCTTTGGAAGATGCATTTTTTCTGCAGGAAGACCGGAAGCTGGTTGAAAATCTACGGGCCATGCGCGCCATGGCGGAAACCAAAGAGGCCCTGCGGCGGATTTCGGGTATAAAAAACGAGGCCATTTTGCAGAAGCTCGTGGACCTTAATGTCCGTCCGGAGACGTTGGCGTCACTCTGCCTCATTCCCCTGGTCGAGGTCGCCTGGGCCGACGGGTTCGTTGACGAAAAAGAAGCCAGAGCCTTGCTTTTAGCCGCCGACGCCATGGAAAAAAAACAAGAAAACATCAACCATGAACTGATCAAACAATGGCTTACGCATAAACCGTCACCCCATCTGCTGGTCGCCTGGAGCCATTATATCCAGGGACTCTGCGAGCAGTTGTCCGAAGAGGAAAAGCAGATCTTAAAATCAGAAATATTAAATCAAGCATACGCGATCGCGGATGCAAGCGGCGGCTTTCTGGGCTTGGGCCTCGGCAGCAGGATATCCAAGGCGGAATCCGATATGCTTGATGATTTGGAATTGGCTTTTGCAGCCGACCGGAGCTAAAAGCGAACGAAAAGTTGAAAGTGAAAAATAATAATTTAAAACCCTGACTCGCTACTTGCCACTTACGACTTATCGCTTGCAACTTCTTTGGCGGCCTCTCCCGGCTGGCCGGTTTCCTTTTGCGGAGCGACCTCCGCGGGTTTGGGAGGCGGGGCCGCCTTTGCGATTGAAGGAATTTGAATATTGTAAACCTTGGAAAGTTCCAATAACTTGGCGGCGATCGCTTTTTTCTCAACGGGTTTTATAAGGTAACCCGAGACCCCGGCCTTGACCGCCTCAATAATATTTTTCTTTTCATTTTCCGTTGTCTGCAGGACGAAGGGCAGTTTGGCGTATTCCGGGCGCGATTTTACATACTTAAGAAAATCCAGTCCCGATTCACCCGGCATGTGCCAGTCCGAGATGATAAGATCAAAATTTTTGCCCACGATAAGGTTTTTTGCTTCGGCAACGCCGGCGGCTTCGCTCACGGAATCGTATCCAAGTTCCTTGAGCGCGGTGCAGACCATGTGGCGGATCATTTTCGAATCATCGACAATTAAAATATTCATCGGTTCACTCCTCTGTTTTAGGAATTGCGCTTCCCTTCCACTGGACATTGGAAGGGAATTTAAACTTATATATCTTGGAAAGTTCGGCCAATTTCTGGGCGAGCGCATTTTTTTCCACGGGCTTAAGAAGATACCCCTGCGCTCCCGCCTGCACCGCCCCGATAATGTTTTTCTTTTCGTTTTCCACGGTTAAAAGAATAAACGGCAGCTTGGCGTACTCGGGACGCGATTTTACATACTTAAGAAAATCCAGTCCCGATTCGCCCGGCATGTGCCAGTCCGAAATAATAAGATCGTATTTCTTACCCATGATAAGGATTTTCGCCTCGGCGACGCTGGCCGCTTCGGTCACGGAATCATAGCCAAGTTCCTTTAGAATTGCACAAACCATGTGACGGATCATTTTTGAGTCATCGGCAATCAGGATATTCATGGTCATGCTCGATTTTAATTTTTCATTGTATAAGCGGTATCGTGTTTCAGGACTTTATAATAGGTTGTTTCTCCGATCGTGTGGGAAGAATAATCGTCGCTTATTTTATACATGTTTTCGGTGACGCCCAGAAAAAGGAGTCCTTGGGGTTCCAGGGCAAGGCCAATTTTTCTGAGCGCCTGTTTTTTCATCTCGGGCGAAAAATAGATGATGACGTTGCGGCAAAAAATTACGTCGAACGGTCCCAGGCCGTCAAGCGCTTTTGTCAGGCTGCGCCGTTCGAACGAAACCATTTTTTTAATTTCATCGGCAAGCCGCCATTGGTCGCCATACTTTACAAAATGCGCTTTGCGCTCGGCCTCGGAGAGGTTTTTCCCCAGTTCCAGATCGCTGAAGACGCCTTTTTGCGCCCGCTCAAGGGCCTTGCCCGAAATGTCGATACCGAGAATGGCGATGTTTTCCGGTCTAAAGGCGCCTTGCCCGGCAAGCCAGCGGCGGATGCCTATGGCGATGGAATAGGGTTCCTGACCAAAGCAGCAGCCCGCGGACAAAATACGCAGGCGCGGGGGCAGAAAATGCGCCGCCGCAAGCTTGCTTTCGGCAAGCGCCGGCAACAAAACCTCAAAAAACGTCTTAAAGGGATGCGCATCCCGGAAAAAACCGCTCTCATGCGTGGTCATGAGCTCGACCATGATCTGGGAGAGATTTTCATGCCGTCCCGAGGTGATTTTATCGTATAAATCCAGAAATGATTTGCAGCCTTCGCACTCGACAAGATCTTTTAACCGCGTTGTAAACAGATATGATTTATCTTCCCCCACCTCGATGCCGCTATGGCTTAAGAGGAGGTCTTTAAACAGACGAAATTCCTGAGCGGTGATTTCCATGGCCGATATCCTATGCTAAAACCCCAGGATCTCGCACAAGCGCGAAGGCATACGGTTGAGTGCAATAATTTCGGGCGCAACCCCGCAGCGCACGACGCTGCCCGGCATGCCCCAGACAACCGATGAACGTTCGTCCTGCACCAGCACCGTTCCGCCGTTTGTTTTTATGGCCAGGGCGCCCTTGGCCCCGTCGCTGCCCATGCCCGTGAGCACGATCGCAATTACCCGTTTGCCGAATACGGACGCGCCCGACCGGAAAAGCGCATCAACCGACGGCTTGCAGTTGTTTTCGGGCGGGCCGTCTACGATGTTAAGGCGCGGCCGCCCGGCGGGCCCGCGCGCAATCGTGCAATGCAAACCGCCGCGGGCCAGGTACGCTTTTCCCGCCACCGGTTCCTCTCCGTCAACGACTTCCTTAACGCGGATGCGCGCGGCATGATCCAGCGCCGCGGCCATGGGGCCGGTAAAATTCGCCGGCATGTGCAGAACGATGATAAGCGGCACCGGCATTGCCTCAGGAAGCGCAGGGATCATTTTTAACAGCGCTTCCGGTCCGCCGGTCGAGACGCCGATAAGCACCGCGTCGTACTGCAAACTGAGGCGCTTCCGGGGTGCCTGGTTTACCCGTTCAACCTCTTTTTGGTTTTTGCCCCTCCCCGTTTCGCCCGCACGGGCCATGGCGGAATAACGGTGGATGGAACAACAACGGATTTTGGAAAGCAGCACGTTGGCCAGGGTGGCGCTCGCGCCGGCCCCGTTTTCCTGTAAGTCAATCCCATCGACAAAATCAAACGCGCCGGCGGCCAGCGCGGCGACCACGCGCGGCCCGGAACCGGGGTCTTTGCCGCTTGTCAAGATCAGGACCGCCGTTTGCGGCAGGTTACGCAGCACCGCGGCGGTAAATTCAACGATGGCCGGGCCGTCCTGCACCAGCACGATTTCGGGATTGCAGGCGCGCACCGTTGTGCCGCCCTGCGCGAAATCGCCGGCCATGCCCGCGATTTCCATGTCGCCGGATTTTTCGACGGTAACCTTGACAAAATCGTGGTCATCGATTTTGTTCTTGATAATAACGATGCGGATGCGGTTCATGGTTACTTGAGCGCTTTTTCAAGGTTGGCGACGACGTCGCTCATGCGGTCCACCGCCATCATCATGCTCTGCATTTCGTTTTTGGCTTTGCCGGAAGCGTCGGTGGTGTGGGCGACATAGCGCGTGGCCTCCTTTAACATGACCGAATTTTCGGCGATTTTTTTATTAAGGTCCGAAATGCTCACGGCGGCGTTGGCGATATTGCGGGCGACTTCGTTGGCGCCGCCGGCGATTTCGGCCACGCCTTTGGAAACTTCGGAGGCGCCGCGCGCCGATTCGTTGATGAATTTGGAAATGTCGTTGATGCCTTTGACCGCCTCGGTGAGATTGCGGCTTACTTCCTGGGTCCCGCTGGTCTGTTTGTCGACCATGTTCGATATGTTGGTTTGCAGTTCATTGATTTTAGAGATTACCTCGGCGATGCGGCCGATTGCCGCGATAGCCTGGCCGGCATTTCCCTGAATGCCCTGGATTTTATTTTCGATGTCTTCGGTGGCGCTTTTGGTCTGGCGCGCGAGTTCCTTGACTTCGTTGGCGACCACGGCAAAGCCTTTGCCAGCTTCGCCCGCGCTGGCCGCCTCGATCGCGGCATTGAGCGCCAGCAG
>JAQUMP010000101.1:0-7042 GCA_028718065.1 Chitinivibrionales bacterium
GTTCGTTTAAGGTTACCGCGCCGGCAAAAGCCATTCCGCCAAGCCGCTGGTCCAGGGAAACGCCGAAACCATAGGAGTCCCAAATGACGGACGTTCGCGTAAACCGGTTAAAAATCGAAAAGGGTTTATACAGGTTTGCGCGGCCGAGAGCGGTAAAAAGCATCCCGGCCTTGGCCGTAAGGTCCGCCCGGCGGCAGCCCAGCGAGGCTTCCTTTACAAAAGGCGTCGAGAACGAGGGAGTGCCTTCAAGGTATAAGCGGCAAAATAGTGCATTAGTAAAGTAATGCTCCGTTTGCGCAGCCACCAATGCCGACGCGGAGCCCTTGAGGCCCGCAGGCCGCTGGTCCGAAGCGACGGCTCCCGCCCATGCCTGCGCGTGCAGTGAGTCGGGCAGGCTTAGCGCGCGCGCATTCATGCCTATGGAAAAGATCACTAGTAAAAATAGATTTTTCATGCTCTTTAATAATGCCCGTACAATAAAAAAGCCCTTGTTTTTGACAAGGGCTTTCTCATTTTAGCGATAAGGGAGGGGGCTTCCTTATCGTTGCGAGCACAGCGCCGTAACTATTTAACAACCAGGGCGGAATGTACGATGCCGCCGGCGCTGACCGTACGATTGATGACAACGGTGTTCCGCGCCACGCCGAGCACGCCGTTTTTAACGTCGAGACGACGGCCGTTCAGCGTAAAATATTCGCTCTTTACAATCTGCGAACTCCGCAGATTGTTGCGGGACATCTTGTTTATGACGCCATCCATGGTCCAGGTGCAACCGCTGGTAGCGGCTTCAAGCGTGGGGCCGTACTGGATGTTCTGCCAGTTGGGCTGGTTGATCGGATCGCAGGTCTCTATGCACGCGCCGCCCGGATCGCCGCCCCTATGTACGCGCAGGGCTTTTACGCCGCTCGTCATGCCTACGTCCACATCGTTATACCCGAAATTGATGGCCGTCATGGTGCCCAGACTCGGTACCGAGGCCAAACCCGGACTACCAACCTGGCTCCAGGGAATCACCCATTCCTGAACGCGGGTATTGCCGGAGCTCTGTCCGACAATCTCATTTTTAATACCGAGCGTGGCGGCAGCCTCATCAAAGGTATGCGGCGTTAAGTTAAAGGCCGCGAGCGTATTATCGGAAAGATAGGCGGGATTAAATTCGTTAATATACATGGCCGTGGGGGGTGTTGAGCCGCCGAAGCGCAGAAGATATTGCCGGGTGGACGGTGTTTTTGTGCCAACGCCTAATGCCGTGCCGGCATCATAGGCCGCATAAATTGCACTGGAGGGCTGGTTGTCAAAGTACATATCAACGGCGTCATTGGCCCACTGCGAATAATCGCCGTACTGGTTATTAACGACAACCTGATAATCTACCCAGGAATCATCTTCGACTTTCAAATAAAGGTATACTCCTGTCTGGCCATAGGCGGCATATACCGTTAATTGCGCATCCAACGGACCAACCATAGGAACCGTACCGCCTGCGCAGCACGATGGATCGCAATATTGATAGTCTAATTTATCGGTGCATACGTCCCAGGCATTCCAGAAAGGCGAGCGTATTCCATCGCTGGTGCTGAAATCGGCTTCCTCTGCGGCGGAAAGCTGATAGGCCACTAAAACGAAATCCGTGACATCGGGCGGATAAATCGACTGGGCGCTAACGATTGAAACCATTCCTGCCGCAACAAGTAGCGACAGGACCAACTTAAATCTTCTCATACCGTACCCCCTTCTTAGAGTAGATATTGTAATGTAGTGGGAGACATTTCGCTCAACAAAACAAATATAATAAATATTGGCGGAAATAAATAATAAATTTTAATAAAAGAAACAGTTTTGCCCCTCGATTATGAAAAGGATTATTTTAATGGGCGCTTGCGGACCTGCTGGCTTGTTTTTAAACCGTTGCGGATAAAATGCCCGAAAAGCCCAAAGTAAATCCCACAGCGAGCGAATTCCCCGGAGCGAACTCCGGGGTTAGCGAGCGACTCAGAAAAGTAATTTCCACAGGGAAAGAAGATTCCCCGAAGCTTGCTTCGGGGAGATTCAATTGCCTTAAATGCTGTCATTTTTTCGTAACCTGGGACACCCATTTTCCGCGGGGTTGCAAATTATACAAATTTAAATCCAGTGGGCTTCCGTCAAATACCGTTTTTGAGGCAACGGGCGCGGTGTGCGAATATTATAAGGAAAAACAAAATCCGCAAAAGAAATGAGGAGTCTATGGCGCTGATTGATTGCAAGTTTTTTTCTGAGACTCTTGGTCTTTCATCGTCCATTACCGTGATTCTACCGCAAAATACCGAAGGACAAATCGGGATGAAGGGTGCTCTTAAAAAAGGTAAACACAAAACCCTGTATCTCCTGCACGGTTTAAGCGACGACCATTCCATTTGGTTGCGCAGGACTTCTATCGAGCGATACGTTGCGCCTCTTGGAATCGCGGTCGTCATGCCTGCTGTAAACCGCAGTTTTTACGCTGATATGGCCTGCGGCGAAGCGTACGAGACTTTTATTGCCCGGGAATTGCCCGGAATCGTCCGCTCCTTTTTTAATCTTTCGGGCAAGCGCGAGGACAATTTCGTTGCCGGACTCTCGATGGGCGGCTACGGCGCCTTCAAGCTTGCCCTGAAATATCCGGAAAATTATTGCGCGGCGGCCAGTCTTTCCGGGGTGCTTGACGTTGCAGGATGGGCACGCGAAAAAAAAGAAATGGTTTTTTCACGGCTTTTTACCAACGCCTTCGGCACGGGGCCGTTAAAGGGAACAAAGAACGATCTATTCTATCTGGCAAAAAAACTTAGGGCGCGCGGGACTAAAATGCCGCGACTCTATGCCTGCTGCGGCGACAAGGATGAACTATATGTCCAGAACGTTAAGTTCCGGGATTTTGCCCGCAAAAACGATATCGACCTTTCCTGGCGCTCGGATTCCGGTTACGGCCATACCTGGGATTACTGGGACCTGCGGATCCAAACCGTATTGGATTGGATGTTCCCTTTAAGTCAAGGATCATGAAAAAACACATGGATACGGTCCGATGGGGGATTATCGGCTGCGGCGATGTGACCGAAATTAAAAGCGGCCCTGCTTTCCAGAAGGTAAACGGCTCGGCCTTAGTCGCGGTGATGCGCCGTAGCGCCGACCTGGCCGCGGATTACGCTCGAAGGCATGCCGTCGCGGCCTGGTATTCCGATGCCGACAAGCTTATCCACGATCCCAACGTAGACGCCGTTTACATTGCCACGCCGCCGGACGCCCACGCCGATTATACCGCCCGGGCCGCGGCCGCCGGCAAACCCGTGTACGTGGAAAAACCGATGGCGCGCACGTACGCGGAGTGCCGCCAAATGGTCGACGTTTGCAAAAAAAACGGCGTGCCGCTCTGGGTGGCCTATTATCGCCGGGCGCAACCGGCTTTCTTAAAAGTCAAGGAGTTGCTCGAATCGGGCGCCATCGGCGCACCGCGTCTGGTTGCAAGCGCCCTGTGGCATCCGGTAAATCCCGATGATTATAAGAACAAATCGCGACTTCCCTGGCGCGTGATTCCGGAGATTTCCGGCGGCGGGCTCCTGTATGACGTGGGCTCGCACCAGCTCGATATGTTTGATTTTCTTTTTGGGCCGATACGGGTGGAATCGATCCGGGGCGCGACTGCCAACCAGGCCGGGTATTATGTTCCCGAAGATATCGTTTGCGCCAATTTCAGGTTCGAATCGGGCGTCATGGGAGCCGGCAGTTGGTGCTTTGCCGGATGCCACAAGGCGCTTACCGACAGGGTGGAGGTGGTAGGAAGTAAAGGGAAAATATCGTTTTCTGTTTTTGCGCACTCTTGGGTTTTGCTGGAAACCGATGAATTAACCCAGGAATTTAATTTGCCGCCTTCCGAGCATGTTGAGTTGCATTTAATCCAAAAAATTGTTGAGGAATTACACGGTGGTGAGGCGGCGCCGAGCACGGGTATTTCGGCGGCCCGCACAAATCTTGTAATGGAAAAAATAATACAAAATAATATTTAATCCCGTTTTTTCACGTAGGGGCAGACCTATGTGTCTGCCCTAACAAAGGCAACATAGAGCGGACCTATGTGTCTGCCCGAATAGAGGGCGAACACGTAGGTTCGCCCCTACAAAATGTTTGATGTTTAGGGGTGGAACCCCTACCAAAATCTATTTTCTTTAAATTTAAAGGATAAACGATTATGGTATGGAAAAATGCCTTCATTTACACCTTGCGTCAAGACCCGGCCGACGCCGAAGTCATAAGCCATAAACTCATGATGCGCGCCGGCATGATCCAGAAGCTCGCCGCCGGCATTTACGATTACCTGCCGCTGGGCCTGCGCGTAATCCGCAAAATCGAGGGCATCATCCGCCAAGAAATGGCGCGCTGCGGCGCCGTTGAACTGCTCATGCCCGTGGTGGTGCCCGCGGAGCTGTGGCAGGAGAGCGGCCGGTGGGAATATTACGGCCCGGAACTTTTGCGCCTGAGCGACCGCAAGGACGCCGCCTTTTGCCTGGGCCCTACGCACGAGGAGGTGGTGGTTGACGTTGCGCGAAAGTCGGTGCGTTCGTATCGCGACCTGCCGCTGTGCCTGTTTCAGATCCAGACCAAGTTCCGCGACGAAATCCGGCCGCGGTTCGGCCTCATGCGCGGCCGCGAATTCATCATGAAGGACGCCTACTCCTTTCATGTAAACGACCAATCGCTCGACGAAATGTATTGGGCCATGCACGCGGCCTACACCGCAATTTTTAAGCGCTGCGGGCTGGATTTCCGGCCGGTTGAGGCGGACAGCGGCACGATCGGCGGCAGCGTTACGCACGAGTTCCATGTGCTGGCTTCCTCCGGCGAAGACACCATCGTTTCCTGCGACGCCTGCGATTACGCGGCGAATATCGAAAAAGCCCAAGCCGATATCCTGGTGCAATCCCCGGCGGCGCCCCCGGCCGGAGCGCCGGCGCCCCAGGAAGTCGCCACCCCCGGCCTTAAATCGATCGAAGAGGTCTCCTCTTTTTTAAAGATCGCGCCGGCCCAAACCATAAAGATGCTTGTGTACTCCGTCAATCACGGCAGCAGCATGGTCGGCGTTTGCATTCGGGGCGATCGTGCGGTCAACGAGGCCAAGCTGCGCGGCCTGCTGGGGGCCGATTCCATTGCGGTCCCCGACGAAAACGAATTGCGCGCCAAGCACGGCATGCCCATCGGATTTATCGGCCCCGTAAATCTTGACAAAACAAAATACAAACTCAATTCAATCATCGCCGATTTTTCGGTTGCGTCCCTGACCGATGTCGTGTGCGGGGCCAATAAAGAAGATGCCCATTTGCTCCACGTTTTCCCCGGCCGCGACCTGATGCCGGACCGCTATGCCGATGTCGGTTTTGTCGCGGAGGGCGACCGTTGCCCCCGCTGCCATGGCGGAACGCTCAAACAATTCAGGGGCATTGAAGTCGGCCAGGTCTTTAAGCTCGGCACAAAATATTCCGGCCCGATGGGCATGACCGTTTTAAACGAACAGGGCAACGCCCAGGTCGTGACCATGGGATGTTACGGCATCGGCGTCGGCCGTACCGCCGCCGCGGCAATAGAACAAAACCACGACGCCGACGGCATTATCTGGCCGGCGGCAATCGCGCCCTTCGCGGTTGCAATTCTCTGCCTCGATCCAGGCAACGAAGAAGCCAGGACCCTGAGCCTGCATTTACATAACGAGCTTGAAAAATTAAACATCGACGCGCTGCTCGACGACCGGGACGAACGGCCGGGGGTCAAATTCAAGGACGCGGATTTAATCGGCTTTCCTTGCCGGGTCACCGTCGGCAGCCGCGGTCTTAAAGAAGGCTGCGTGGAAATTAAAATGCGCAAAAGTAAAGAAGTGCTCAAGGCGCCAAAAGAAAACGCCCTGGAACGGATTGTCGCGGCGCTCGCCTAAATTTTTAAGGATGTCACAAGGTGCTGGTAACCCTTTTCGCCATTGCGCTTGCCGGAATTTTTATTTTTGCGGGGAGCGAAACCGGTTTTGTTTCCTGGAACCGGCTCAAGATCACTTACCGGGCGACCTCCGGCGACCCTTTGGCGCGTACCGCGCTTTTTTTGTTGGACCGCAAACAAGCACTGCTCTCGGCCATCCTTATCGGAAATAACCTGTGCTTAGTCGGCGCAACCATATTATTTATATCGCTCTATAATCGCTTCGATGCCACCATCCCCTGGATTAATCTTCATTCCATTCCATTTCCGGAGTCATGGTTTCTGGCGCCCTTTGTGCTGATATTCTGCGAAATGGTACCGAAATCGCTTTTTCGCATATATTCCTTTTCGTTTACGATGCGGATGGTCCCGTTGCTGCTCGTTACCTACTATGTTTTCAGGCCGTTAACCTGGTTCATCGATCTTTTTAATCGTTTTTTTGCCGGAAAAATACCCGACGAGGCTTCTTTTGCCCTCAAAGTGCGCGAGGAAATGGTCGCGCTCGCAAAAGAGGGATCAAAGAGCGGGGGTGTTTTTAATCATGCCAATACTTTTATTGAAAATGTTCTGGCACTTAAGGAAAAAACCGTTGGGGACGTGCTTTTCCCAATGCATAAGATCGGCCAAATTACCGATATCCGCTCATCGGAGACGGTCGGGGATGTTTTACGCCGCCTTTCCGGCACGGTCGATTCGGTGATGTTGGTCCGCGGCGACGAGGGGCAATCGGTGCAAGGCACGGTTGCCCTCAAAGATCTTTTCGCCGTTGCCGCCGATCAAAAAATTCAAACACTTACAAAACCGCTCTCATTAATCAATGTTCGCCGATCGCTTCTCGGCGGATTTAAAGACGTTATTAACCGGAACCAATGGTATTATGGGGCCGTCGATGAAAGCGGCCTGGTGCAGGGCATCTTCGAAACCAAGACCGTCCTCGGAATGTTTTTCAAGGGTTTTGAATCCGATACGGGTTTGTAGCAACAAACTTATTGACTGAATGTAGTTTACAAGATATAATTAAAGTAAAGGAACGGCTTTCAGGCCGCCTGATTTTCATGATTTTAAA
>JAQUMP010000101.1:7052-9441 GCA_028718065.1 Chitinivibrionales bacterium
TTGCTTTGGCCGGGCACTTTAATATTTTAAAAGATCAGAGGACTGAACCGCCTTTTAAAAAACTCAGTTTGGCCGTAAAACCCTAAGCGTTTTAAAATCTTGTAAACGACAGGCACGGAGCGGAAAAAAACCATGGCGAAACGCGGATGGGCGCTATTATTTGTTAATCAAAATCCCCGTGGGGGGTTGCGTCACCTTTCGGTGTCTTCCCTTGCCCTGACGCTCATGCTCGCGGTCATGCTGGGCGGCGGCTTTGGCCTTGCGCGCGCGATTTATTTTTTCGCGACCTACGGATACGCCAGGCTCGGGGTGTATGCCGAACATAAAAAGAACCACGACTTGCTCGTAAGTGTCCGGTTTTTGGAAAAATTGTCTTCCCAACAGCAAAATAAAATTAACGAGTTGGTCAATTTCGAAGATCAAATCAGGTTAAAATTCGGGATGACGCACCTCGACCAGGATATCCGCAGGGCCGGTATCGGCGGACGGCCGAATCTTGGAGAGCTGGTGAGGCTCTCGCTGGAAGATCCCGTGGTCGTGCACCTCGATTCAATCAAGACAAATCTCAACACTCTCCTGCGTCAATCGCAAATGGAGGATTCCACCGTTTCCCAGGTGGAAAGTCACGTTTCCCTTAAAATCGGTCAATGGCAGCAAAGCCCCTCTCTCACACCGGTGCACGGGAGAATAACTTCGCCGTTCGGCATCCGGGTACATCCTTTTACCGGCGAGCCGCTGCTGCATGAGGGCGTCGATATCGCGAATAATATCGGTACGCCTGTTTTTGCGCCGGCCGACGGAATCATTTCCTACGTTGGCGAAGAAGGCTATTTCGGCAAACTTGTTATTATCCAACACCCGCGCAGCGGCTACAAAACCATGTACGGCCATTTAGAAAAGGCCAAGGTTAGTTTCGGTCAACAGATCAAACGGGGCGCCTTAATCGGCTATCTGGGCAATTCCGGCCGCACGACCGGCCCGCACCTGCATTATCAAATATCCCGCTGGGACAAGTTGGTGAATCCGCTCAATTGTATTCTGCCGGAAGATGTCATCATCGATTAAATTTTCCCTGCCTGCGATTTGCATTTGCAATTTTATCGTTTTCCGCTATTATTATATTTAAAAGCAGCAAACAATTATATAAAATTGAACAAAGGGCGCCTATGGTTTTTTTTAAACAAATCAACATTCAGACCGGCGAGCGGACGCATTGGATCGATATTCAATCGCAGGTCGAGGCCGTGGTAGCGGATTCTAAAATCGTTTCGGGAATATGTCTGGTGTCAAGCACGCACACCACCGCGGGCATTACCATCAACGAAAACGCCGATGCGACAGTGGGGCGCGATGTTTTCTGGAAGCTCAACCAGCTCGTTCCATGCCAGGACGCCTATCATCACAGCGAAGGCAATTCGGATAGCCATTTAAAAACATCGGTCGTGGGCTTGAGCGTGACCGTGCCCGTGCACCACGGTAAGATCATTCGCGGTATCTGGCAAGCCATTTACCTGTGCGAATTCGACGGCCCCCGGATGCGCAAGATCAACATTACCGTCATGGGAGAAACGGCGGGCCCATGAACTTTTTTCGCGCCCTTTATTTGCTTGCGCTCCTGCCCGCCGCCTGCGGGGCCGATTCCTTAGCCGTTAATTCCAAAACCCGTTATGCTTCGGAATTGAGTAACCTGCCGATAGGGTGCCGGACGATCGCGCTCGGCGATGCAGGCGTCGCCCTGCCGCTCGATGCCTCGAGCGCGTTTTACAATCCGGGCGCCCTTCCGTTTTTAAGCAATCACCAGGTTTTGCTGGAATATGCCGACCTTTACAATGGGCTTTCCAGCCAGGTTTTCGGCGCGCTGTGCACGCAGGTGCAAAAAGATGTCGTCCTGGCGGTGCTTTACAGCGGCTTTTACAGCGGCGCCATGGCTCAAAACGACACCTTGCCCGGCACGCTGGAACAGCGGATTCAAGATCCGACCTTGCGCGCCGACGGCTCTTCCACGGGCTTGTTTTATAATTATCAAAACCTCATTATAGTGCCGCTTGCAAAGCGGTTCAACCTGCCCCTTCCCCGGGTGCCGGGATTTTCGTATCCCTTGCCGTGTGAGGTCGGGCTGGGCCTTAATTTTAAAGGTTATTGGCAGACCTTTAACATTGAGCAAAAAGTCCGCATGGGCCTGAGCTTGAACCTGGACTTGGGCGCAATGCTACGCTTTGGCTTGGATTATGATTTACGCCGCGCCATCGTTTCGCGGGAAATAAATCTGGGAATTGCGGTGCGCGATGCCTTGCCCACCAGGGTTTCGTGGGTCGGTTCGCCGGAAAATTATCAGGAAAGTGTTGCCAGATCGGAATTGTTCGGCATTGCGTATATCGACCGTTCCGGG
>JAQUMP010000102.1 GCA_028718065.1 Chitinivibrionales bacterium
CGAACGTGAAGTTTCAATCCACGCGCCCGCGCGGGGCGCGACATCCTGTCCATTGTGCGCTGGTAGAATTGCTTTGTTTCAATCCACGCGCCCGCGCGCGGCGCGACTACATCTCCTGTTTGATAGTTTTCGGAATAAATCGTTTCAATCCACGCGCCCGCGCGGGGCGCGACAATAAACTCACTTGTGGATCAGACTATCCATAGTGTTTCAATCCACGCGCCCGCGCGGGGCGCGACACTGCGACACTTTCTGGGTTTACAGCCACAATTTCAGGTTTCAATCCACGCGCCCGCGCGGGGCGCGACCTCCACGATACTAAGTATATTTTTACCATTAATGGTTTCAATCCACGCGCCCGCGCGGGGCGCGACTATTCAAAACCGTTCCATAAAAATATGGCCATCCGTTTCAATCCACGCGCCCGCGCGGGGCGCGACTGTAAATTTAGAGAATTATATATGTCTAAACCACTTGTTTCAATCCACGCGCCCGCGCGGGGCGCGACGTGGGCCGACGCCAGTTGCACCAGCGTCACAATAAAGGGTTTCAATCCACGCGCCCGCGCGGGGCGCGACCGACTGACCAATAGCGGGCAGATCGGCGATGCTGCGTTTCAATCCACGCGCCCGCGCGGGGCGCGACCTTCAATATACCCGTATCGACGACGTTGAGGTATGGTTTCAATCCACGCGCCCGCGCGGGGCGCGACTTGACGCGTCGGAATTATGCGATTTCTACCAAAAGTTTCAATCCACGCGCCCGCGCGGGGCGCGACGATTCAAACGGACAGTTTAAGGCCATGCTTTCCCTGTTTCAATCCACGCGCCCGCGCGGGGCGCGACTTCAGGAGAATGGGTGTCGAGTCCGGCACCCAAAGTTTCAATCCACGCGCCCGCGCGGGGCGCGACTGAATCGAAGGAGGAGGAAGCATGAACGTCATAACGTTTCAATCCACGCGCCCGCGCGGGGCGCGACGACGCAGCAGGATTACAGCCCTCTGCCGGCGCGGGTTTCAATCCACGCGCCCGCGCGGGGCGCGACTTTCAACAATCATTTTCTTATTTCTTGATATATGTTTCAATCCACGCGCCCGCGCGGGGCGCGACCAACTATTTTTTCCCTCTATATCTTCCCAACTTGGTTTCAATCCACGCGCCCGCGCGGGGCGCGACTGCGGCATATATATCCCCCAGTAAATCAGAAGGATACAGGTTCGTTTCCGCGAACCCTGCCGCGAAGGTACTACAAATCTTTAGCCTTTTCAAAGATCGGCTATTTATGCCGCTGAAAACACAGTATTTAGAAATATCGCGGACCTTATACACGACCCATGATAAACTGGGGTCCGCACCATGCAATCAGACAAGCAAAAACCCTTCCGGATCGTATGTTTCTTTTGCGCCGACATGTTCGACGCGTCGCTGCCAATTGGCCCCAAGAAAATAAAATCGCAAGCTATCGATTTTTGGTTCTATTATGTCAATTAACTCCGATTTAAAAACAGCCCATTGCGCTGAGTCGACAAGACACTCAAACACGGAATTTTGAACTCTCTGTCCATAGTTTTTGCATTTTTTAGCGACATTTCGCAAACGCCGTTTGCCTTCTTTTGTTTCAACATTTACATCGTAGGTTACCAGAATCATCATAAAAGCCTCACTTCCATACAAATGGCGGATACCCATTTATATCGCCGCGAAAATGACGCGCCAGAAGTCGCGCCTGTAAATAAGACAGCAAACCGACCGCGACTTTTTCTCCAAGAAACGGATGTGTTAATTCCTCGCGCTTTCGCTCCTGATAATTTTTAATAACTTCTTTTTTAGTCTCCGGGGTCATTAAAACCGCGCCGGACTCGGTCTTTTTAAAACCTTCGGCTTTTACCTGCTGACGGTTAATGAGCGACAGCACAAGCCGGTCGGCGAAAAACGGCCGGAATTCTTCCATAATGTCAAGGGCAAGGCTCGGCCTGCCGGGCCGGTCGGCATGCAAAAAGCCCGCTTGCGGATCGAGGCCCACGGACTCGCAGGCGCCGACGCAATCATGGGCCAGCAGTGTATATACAAAGGAGAGCAGCGCGTTTACATTGTCAAGCGGCGGCCTGCGGCTGCGCTCTTTAAAGCAAAAACTTTCTTTTTGCGCAACTATAAGATGGTCGAAAACCGAGAAATAGGCATGGCCGGCCTGGCCTTCCTTGCCGCGCACGGATTCTATGTCCGTTTCTCGCCTGGTTTGCTGCATGATATTCCATAAATTATCCGCGCACGCCGTTAATTTTTGGCCTCGCTCGCCATCGGCCCCATCGCGTACGGCGCGCAACAGCACGGCCCGGCAATTGGCTATTTTGCCGATAACAAACGCCGTTGCAAGCGCCGCTGTTTTTGCCGTATCTTCGGATCGGCGGTATTGCTCTTTACGCAAAAGAATGTTACCCGAAACCGGCCCGCTTACCCGCGATAAAAACCGGCCGTGCTCGGCCAGAAAAGAAATTCCAACGCCTCGCTCGGCGCACAATTCCATGAGCGGCGGCGTAAAGCCTACGCCGCCGATGCAGACGATGCCTTCAAGCGCAACTACCGGCACTTGGAGTTTTGTCTCGTGTTCCACCCGCACCACGATTGTTTCGCCTTCGCGACAGAGAAATGCACCGGGCGTTGTTATGTAGAGAGTATTAAGAAGATGTTTCATGTTGCCTTTAATACCTCTTCAAGATATTTCTCAACACTTTTTCGATGACCCGCTTCCGGCATGCACACGTCCGAAAGCGAACAATTATCACATTTCTTTTCATAAATCGCCGGTGGCGTTTTCCCCGAAGCAATCAATTCGTGGAGTTTTTGCGCAACACGTTCTGTTTCGTTCCGTAAAGTCTGGTCGAAGACAACTTCATGCCTTTTGTGTTGAGCGCCATAATACAGCGCTCCGTTTTCAATTTTTGTGTTGAGCATTTCTTCCAAACACATCGCCTGACCGCAAAGCTGCACCTCGTCGCATCGATCGCTTTTGGGTTTTCCTCGCTTGTATTCAACCGGAAATACACGCCATAGCCCTTTTTTGCCTTCCAATGTAACACCGCCCGCTTCTACTCGATGAAATTCCACAACATCCGCAACTCCGGATAAGCCCAGTGCAAGCGACCGTAGCTTAAGCCCTCGCACAATGTAAACATCCCCGCGCGATTCCGATTCCTGGCCATGCACGCGCTCGTGAAGGATGCGGCCTTCGGCGGTCAACCTATTTTCCGCCCACGCTTGCTCAATATGAATAAGACAGCACTGGCGTTCACAAAACGCAAGATGCTGGAGCGCCGAGAGCATCAAAAGGTCGGATTCTGTATGCACTTGCTAAATCCTTTATTATTTTTAAACCATGCCAAGAACTTTGGTTCGATTTCAAGAGATCAGAGTCCTTTCCGGATATACCGTCATGCTTTTTCTTACGGATGGAACAACAAGGGAAGTGGACCTTTCGCGATATTTCCATGGGCCGGTTTTTGACCGGATCAGAACTGACGCTGCTTATTTTAAAACCATTCATATTGACCCTGTCGCAGGTACGGTTGTCTGGGACAACGGCGCGGACATCGACCCCGATGTGCTGATTAAAGGGCTTACGCCCGCGTGGATGGAAGAAACTGCGGCGAAGTAGATATTTTTTCATAGAAATTCACTTTTCTGGCAAGTGATTATAAGGGGGAGGACAATTTGTCCTCCTCCTTTTTTAAACCAGTCTTAGCCAACCTTACGAATCAAATTGATCTTCTTGTCTTTCAAGCCATCTTCGTTGATACTGACTTTGTAGTCGGCAAATGAGCGGGCAGGCTTAGCTTCATCGGTCCTTTTTACCGTAATGCGATCGAAAAGATCATGCGCCGGTGCATTTCCCATACTGGATTCATGTTCAAAAATGTAAAGCCCGCGTGTCGACATCATCCCGCGGGCCGCGGAGTGATCATGCTCAAACATACTGGTCAGCGCTTCCCATAAAAGCGAAAGATCGTCTTCTGCAAAGCCGGTCTGGTTGGCAAGCGGAGCGGAGATAAAACCATGCGCACGGTAAAGTCCGTAGGGAATCGTGAATTTTCGCCCCATGGTGCGGTTGTCACCACTCTGTTTTTCAGCATCGGCAGCAGTTGTAACAGCCATCCGAGTAATGCTATGTTCCAGAGCAACAACAGGATCAATGGAGCGCCCGAATGTAAACTGTACCGGCCCCCGGACTTGTCCGGCATTTGCGCCGGTAGAAAGCACGGCGCCAAAAGTTCTTATGTCAAAATAGTTTTGACAAAAAAATTTCCGGGCTTTGTCTACTTCACTACCTTGGCCAGTACCGTCCTTATTTCTTTTTTTGCCATCAGCCTGATCAGCAGGTTCTTTGCTTAGGTCTATTTTTAGAGCTGAGTACGCTTGATCAATCGTGTTATTTAAGATAGCCTTTTCTTTAACAAAAATTAAATTGGGTGCTTTATCGCCTGATTTGAGTTGCACATAATTACGGACTTTTCGTTTTAAGCAGACATCCGTCACTAAGCCATTCCCGGTTTCCGCATCCACGCGCGGGAGATTGCCCGCGTCAGGATCACCATTGGGATTGCCGTCAGCCACATCGAAAAGAAGAACGAAATCATAGCGTTTGTTAATAGACATTTTTCGGTCCTTTCCAAAAAGTTAATTGTTTGTATCGTTTTTTTTTGTGAAGAAATCCTGCCGCTGATGATAATAACCTATGGCAAATCGTCCCTGTTCGTGCAGATCGAGATGCGCCGGGAAATCATTGAACCGACCGACTATTTCTGCAAGCAGTTTTTCAAGATTCACCACGCGGCCTTTGCTTTCCATTTTAGCAAGATGGTGGTTCTTGAGTCGCATTAGGTTTGCAAAAACAGTGACAGGATTTGAACATGCTGCCCCATAAAATCTTTCGCGGATCGTGGCATTGAGACCAGGATTTGCCTCTTCCTGAATCTTTTCAAGAGCGGCAAATAATCGACCAAGCTGGTAGCCGATAGACGGCTGGCTGGTATCTAAGGACATAAGGATCTCCTTATGGTTTGGGTTTATATGAATTCTATGATATCGATTGAGATAGGCTTTAATGAGCGCTGCTCGGACTGGTTTTACCCGGTGTTCGGTATCGCTATGAATGCGGCGAAGAGCTGCTTGGAGCAGTGTTGCCGGATAAAGTGAGCCGGTCAGAATCGCACGCATGAAATCTCCGGCAATATTTGGCGGAATATTTTCACTTTTGTCTTGTGTGGCAATATTTACCAGTAAACGCCAGATCGAATAATATTCGGGCTCTTTGGGCGGTTTAATTATTGCCAAATCATCGAAATGAGCTTTGATTTTTTCCGCGAATTCCGCCACTGTTCCCACCTGCCAGAATCGAATGGAAATTCGGGCTGCATTTGGGGCGAGACCGAGAACATAAAACCGGTTTGTGCCACTTTCATTAATAAATGCGCCATTATTGATAGAGTCAAACAATGCCCTTATTTTATTTGTACTTGCATCTGGATTGTCTTTTGGCGGTTCAGAAAAAAATAAAGAAAAATCAGTTTCAAAATCAGTTTTCTTTTCCGACCAGAAAATAGTGGAGGCATCGCCGATGCTCATGCGTTGTGTTGAATCTTTACTGAGAAGCGTATTAATTGCAGTAATATAAGCAAAAGCGGCTTTTTCGCCTATCGGTGCATTTAATCCTTGATCTTTGTTAAAAGATCGGAAAGCATCTAGATTAAAAGAAACAATATTTGCTCCAGAACTTTGTGCTCCGTACACCCCTTTAATTGAGGCATGAAGGCGAATTAAGCGATCGTTATCGCCGGTAACCAGACATGTTCCTTCATTTTCTTCGGTGATATTGGGAGAAGATAAAGCATTTTGAATCGACTGTTTATGGCAAGCCAAATTACTCTCATCTGAAAAACGAAATGTTAAATTGGGATTAATATCTGCTATTTCAGCCCACATTGGGTTAGTTTTAAAATGTTCGATATTCGCTGTTTCAAGAAAATGCAAAATCGGTTTAATGTCCTCAACTCCACCAAGCTCTTCTTTTATTCGGGTAATGAATGCTGCTTTTTGCTCCGCCGCTCTCTCTGGTTTTCCTTTAGTGTCAAGTCCAAATACATAGCCTGCAACATCCCATAAAAGATTTGCTTTTATTCCAGATGCTTTCTTAACAGCTTGTGGCACAAGAAATGACTTCGCCCGTCTTTTCTTGCCGTCACCTTCTCGCGTGTCCTCTATCTTAACAAGCTTCCCCTTTTTGTCTAAGACGATAATAAAAGGGATTTCTTTCAATTCCCACCCTTCCGGCGCAATCCCACTTTCAGGATCAGCCGCTTTTCGGTCATAATATTCCTTGAGTGCTTGCAGTATCATCCGCGCACCTCCACTTCCCGGCGATCTGTTTTCACTATTCCATTTTCAAGTTTTGCTTTAAAAAACATAGGTGTCGGATCATCAGGTTTTGTAAAATTCATATCGTAGAGCATCCAGCCAAGCTCGCGCGTTTCGCTAATTGGTTTTTGCGGCTCATCGCCGTTATTTATCAATCGGAATTCGCAAGCGAATTCCCGGCAACCCAAATACGGACGATGAAAGCATTGGCCTTTCTTTGCCCTCCTTTCGAACATTGCTGCATATTTGGCATCTTTTTCGTCTGCACGTACAAACTCTTGCTCCTCACCGGTGTCTGCCCAAAATTCCGGTGCGGTAGAACGATTAGTTTTACGATCCGCAGGAGGGATAAAATCGAAAAAAGCATGAAGCCGATACCGGACATCCCTTAAAAACAATCCAGCTCTCTGCTGCCGTTCGTCCTCAATAAAAAATCCAAGCGGTTTCCCGGTTCCGCCTTGAAGCATTTCCACGGCCGGCCCGGAAAACTTTTTGCCTACTTCATTGCGGCGGACAGAAATCCACTTGATAGGGTTTAAAACCTCGATCCTGGTTATGTTCCAACGAATAGCAGGTTTCCAAAGAATTGACTCGTAAATTGCCCGCGCGGCAGATGGTGTTATTAAATCATAACTTACCCGTTCTACCTTCATTTCGGGTCGGGTGAAACAGGCGTAATCGCCCCATACCTCAAGGCACCAGTCTTTCATGGCTGCTCCTTTCGCTATTATAAAGTAAATTTATCAGGATCAAAAGGAATCTCGTTAACTAAAAGGCCTGTTTTAAAATCATATCCAACTTCAGATGTTAACGCAAAAATATTGGGAACGATCTCTGCGATCCATCCCTTATCCAACATGGCAGCAAAATCTTTGGTGTATATATTTACAGAATGGCGTTGCAGCTTTCGCAAAAGCCACCGCTCCGGTCCGATTGCTTTAAGCTGCGCAATCAGTTCTTTCCCTTTTCCATAAGTTACCAAAATGGTGCGCTGTTTGGTGTCATCAATGATTCGGAATTTCTCAGCCGCAGTTCGGAACTGAATTTCGCATTGAGCAATATCTTTGGATAGCAACCCGATAATATTTTTAGCATCCAGTGAATTAGCTTTCCAGTAGAGATCACCAAAAAACTTCTCGAAGTTTTTATAGTTAAGAGGATCTTCGGTACTGTTTTTAAGCATTGTTTCCGTGGTATCCGCAGCTTTCCGGAGAATTCCAGGAGGTGCTTTTTTGGGTGAAATGAATACCACGGTTTTCCCTGCTTCAAGTTTACCTTCACGATTACAGCGCCCAGCTGCCTGCGCAATGGAATCGAGTCCGGCTAATGCGCGATAGACAACCGGGAAATCAAAATCTACTCCGGCTTCGACAAGCTGTGTACTGATAACCCGCACCGGTTCATTGGTTTTTAATTTTTGTTTGATCTCTGAAATAGTGTCGCTACGATGTTGGCCACACATCAATGCTGAAAGGTGATAAGTTCCTACTGGCATAAGGTTGTAGAGGTCCCGGCAGCTCTTTCGATCCGAAACTACGCATAGAACCCGTGGTTCAGCGGCGAGTTCATTTGCCAAGCATTCCCAGCTTTTAGGATTCTCCCAATCATCCGGTGTTGTAACTTTCACCCGATTTAGTTCTCGATACAGCTTTGGTACATCAGAGATGATTTCATGTACACTTCCTGCCGTCAAACCTTTAAAACCTTCCCTGCTTTCAAACGCCGGTTGCGTCGCGGTGGAAATAACAAAGGAAACATTGTAACGGCGGCTTAAAAGTTCTATTGTCTGGAGAATCGGTAGGAGATATTCTACCGGCACTAATTGGGCTTCATCCAACACAACAATGCTATTGACAATATTATGCAGTTTGCGGCATCGGCTGGATTTTGCCGCAAAGAGCGATTCAAAAAACTGAACCGAAGTAGTAACCACAATCGGCGCATCCCAATTTTCTGCCGATAATCGCGATTTTGCTGTTGAATCTTCTTCGTCAAGGCTCGAATGATGCTCAACCACCTGGTCATCACCCAGCGCCTGACGAAAAACGTCTGCGTTTTGTTCGATGATGCTGGTATATGGAATAACATAAATCACTCTATCTTGTTTATGTTTTACTGCGTGTTCAAGAGCAAAGGCAAGGCTCGATAAAGTTTTCCCGCCACCAGTAGGTACAGTAAGCGAAAATATGCCGGGGTTATTTATTGCGGCTTTTCGGCAATCCGTCAGAACTGTCTGGCGGATTTCGTTGACTTTGGTTTTATCTGCACCGGCAGCTTTTTCTGCCATATAGCTATTAAATCGTACCAACAATTCTTCCATTGAAAGATATCCGCCGCGATTTTCCGTCCTCTCGGTGTCCATATATTTTTCAGTGTCAAGAAAATCTGCATCGACAAGGCACGAAAAAAGCATCCGAATCCACAGCGAAAGATCAAGCTTATTAGTCTGATTATCAAATTTCCAAGGAGGATTCCCAGGATGAAGGCCAGAAAAGTTTGCCTTAAATTCCGGTTTGATTTTATTTGTGGTAGCATTATTTAAACGATAGCTGAGTGCGCTTTGTCCTCCCGCCTCATCTGGATACCAGTCCGGCAAACCTGCGTGATGGCCGGCAATGCAATAAACAAGCAGACGCCCAATTCCTTTTCCAAAAAGTTCTTCTGCCAATTTGGCGCTTGGGGTAGAATGGTCAATTGTTCGTGCCTTTCCCTCTAAATGCGCATCGTCTTCGCCAAAACCGCTTTTTTTAATGAGATATTTTTGCCATTCATCTGTCGATTTCCCGGTATCATGAAAAAAACCGAGCGTCTTTCCCCACTCGCCGGAGCCAAAAATATTCGAGAATTTCTTTACCAAGTTTGCTGTTTCCGCAAGGTGGCTATCCAAATAGTGCGGCTCAGCCCAAGCACCATTTTCGAGTCGTTTGACATGGGCAATATTTGCGTTTGATTTCTTGAGGTTCATTGTAATTCTTTAATAAGGCAGAATATCTTTTGCTCCTTGCACTT
>JAQUMP010000103.1 GCA_028718065.1 Chitinivibrionales bacterium
TTATAATCCGGAAAAAGGTGCCGGTTAGGACAATCCTGGGGTGCCGGACGAAACAATTTTAGGGTGCCGGATCAAACGATCCTGAGGTGCCGAATCGGGCAATTTTATGCACGGGGACGTCTGTCTTGATATTTTGCGCCGGATTTTGCCTGAGCCAAGGACGGGCGAAGGCAACGTATTCTACTCTATAAATGTCAATGTACGTGAACTTTTTCTCTTGATCTGGCAATGCCGACCTTTTTAACGGCTGACCTTTTTTCTAATAATTTTGCTTGAGCCGAAATTAAAATATTATCCCGAATATATGAACTTGCTTTTAAAATTTCTATACCAATCATATCGCCTTTTTTATTAAGCTCGGCGGTAATATTCGGGCTCAGTTCAACGCTATCAGCTTCCTCTTCGTTTGAAATCGAAAAGTGGATGATATCTTCTTCTGGGAAAAAAACGAGTTTATTTTGCATCTTCGAACCTCCCTGAAAGTTTGCGAAATCGAATCTGTTGCCTAGAAATTGCGTGAATCGTAACCGGGATAATGATTCTTCCCTCTATATCATAGGGTATTATCACTTCTTTAGCGCCATGCTTGCCGATTATAACAAATCGGCGAGTTTCCGTATCGAAATAGCGTTCCGTTGAAAATCGGATAATGTGCTCAATTTGCTCTTTTTTGTATCCTCTCGCGCCTATTCTATAAATCAGATAATTCGTCCAATGGATTTGGCAATTTAAGAACGTACTCAATGCATCTCCAAGCCGGAGTTTCTTATTTATTTGCAATAGACATTTTTGTAAAGAGTATCTATTCTAAATATACAATGATTTCCGGAAATAATAAAGGGGCGGCTCTTCCTGGCGCAAAATTGTTTTTGTCTTCCCGTGCCGCATTTCTTGATTTTTTTGGCTTCCACCCCCGCCCGTCTTAAATTTTGTCTAACTCTATTTTAAATTTTCTCGCGGCGTTCTTGGGGTGCACAAATTTACCACAACGTGCGGCAAAAGGATGCCGTTTTCGTATATCAAAGGCCAATTTCATAAGGTCCAACGAAAATGGCATTCCTTTGCCTGTTGGCCGAAGTTTGAGCGGTAATGTGTCAGTTTTCTTATTTGCCGGTGCCAGAAAAAGCTTCAAGCCACGAGGGCTTGGGGCTTAAGCCTTTTCCGTGGTTTGATTAACGAGTTTTTTTATTGTATTTACAAATATATCCACGTCATTGAACCAGGGTTTTACATCGGTTTCTTCGAATACAAAAAATGGACCGTAATCACTTTCCTGTCTTCTGTCGAAAAGGTCGTTATAAATCGCGGAAACTTCCTTCGAAACCGTTTCCGTTCTTGCAAAATGATTGTTGAATAGCGATCGTACGCCCGAATGTTTTGCGGCTGAAAGGCCGTGCTTTTCGAGTAATGCGGAAGCGGCATAAAAGCAGGAATAATAAAGACGGCTTACGCAGGTGTTCCAATGGCCGGAATCCGCGAGAATTTTAGCTTCCTCAAGGGATTCGCCGGCACGTGACAGAAGGTGTTGCACCAAGTCGCCAGGCTTTTCTTTCATAATAAGATTCCTTCACGTTCAACCGATTTATGTAAGGGAACAATCCTATAATCCGGATTGTTCCACAATTGACGGCTTTTGACAATAGTGCTGATTACTTCACCGGTTTCCCACTCAATTTCATACAGTAAATGGCGTATGCGGTCGACACGAGCGGTATCAACAGTGCCGTCAACAAGAATTAAGAAATCCCAATCTGAATACTCCCTAAAATCGTTGCGTGCACGAGAACCGTAAAGGATCACTTCCGCTGAAGGTTCGAGTTGGACAACGGCTTCTTTAACTTTTAATAATAAAATATCTTTCATCTTAATCTCCATGATTTGTACAATTTATGACTTTTTCCTTTTTAATTTTCTTTTAATATATTCATCAATTTCGTCGTCAATAACATCATATTCAGATTTGTGAATACGTTTTGATTCAAAATCGATTTTTACGTCTTGAATGAATTTCTTGAAATCCTCATTTTCTTCACAAAGTTTATTCATTGTTTCCCAGTCAAGTTTTTCTCTGCTTCGTGCGGAAAACAATATTTCTGAGGAATGAATATCGTCGATTTTGAGTTGGATTATACCAATGCCGAAAGATTGAGATAGCCGTTCTAATTCCGACAATAAATCTTCATCCTCTTTCAAATTTGCACAAACAAGATATCCTTCGTGCGCCCAAGACGAATTTGAAACTGCCTGGAAAAATGATTCGCGATAATTTCCTCTGTTGAGAATTTTTTTCAGTTCAAAAGAGTAAATCCTTAAAATATTCTTTTCTGACATTTTATTGAATTCAAAGACGTCATCCTGCCAATCGTCAAGCGGCAGATAAAATCCGACAATGTCAGGATATACCCATTCGCTATAGCCGGATTTCCGTGATATTTCATGATGAATTGTTTTAGTGAATATAGCCTTTCCTCTCCCAAATTTGATTGAACGATTGACGAAAAATGTTAGCAAAGGATGGAGGTCTCGTTCAAAATATTCTTGTGTTTCAGATTTTTGTTTTTTTTCAGCTTGAATTTCTATCTGATTTAAATCAGAGGCCTTAACCTCGGTTTGACGAGATTTTAAAAAAAATCGTGCGGGTCGTTTACCGACTTTAATAAACCGGGAATCTGGATTATCACGAACGTCTACAAATAACTGTGCGCCCAATGAATTCCATGGAGTTTTACCCTCTGTCCTAATTTTTTTATCAAAACCTAATTCAATGCCTTTTTCCCAGATTTCATTGAAAGTTAAGGGGAATTGGACTTTCGATAAAACGGTTTCGGCATGATCCAAAAACTGATTTGCCATTAGATACCTTTCTTTTCTCGTTTCTCCTGCCAAGGATGGCAGGAGATTTCTTGGCACCGGCCTATAGCCTTTAATTAAAATACCTTATTTTAATCATTGCCGCTTAAATTTTGGCCAACGTTTGCCGTGTTACGACGTGGCCAGCGATAGAAAACGTGACGGAGCGAAGCGACATGACACGTTTTCTTCAAACGCTGGACATGTGCGCGTTTCGCGCGAACGTAACGCGGCTGTTGGGCGTCTGTAAACCGGGCCAGCTACTTTAGTGTAATTCTTTTTCCGCCGCCGCTCTTCTCTTTTGTCTTCGCAGCGCCCCTCTTAGATTTTCAGCGCCGAAGCGGAGGATGAGCGGAGGCGCGTTCAAACATATACTACTTTACAATAAATACGACATCAGTTAGCGTAGAGAATGTTTGAGGTTTTCCTTTAAATTTGAATTCGATTTTTAAATCGGAAATTTTCTTTTTGGAGAAAGCATCAAGGTAGGTTTTAATGGCAGGCTTTAACAAATCCATATTTCTTTTCAATTTCCAAGAACCGGCGAAATCATCACTATCAACAAGAACCAAAAATAGACGATTTTCAGAACCAAATCTCATTTCACCTTGGTTCTCATAAAGCCATTTGGCCAGGATATGTGGCTTCTTTTGAGCTTCATCAAGAATCGCCAGCTTCTCACCTTTGAGAGTTTCGACAACTTGAAGGCATTCTGCCGTTCCCTTATCCTTTAGCTTTTCCGTAATTTCGTAATAAATATCTGTTGAAGAAGCAGTTTTATCAAAATCAATTCCCAACTCTTTTGCTTTGCTTTTCAAGAAAGTTAATTCTACGGGGTAGCCAAATTCGTTTCGTTTTGATTTAATATATTCAGCGGGTAAATAGGTTACCTTTAAATCGAAAGGGACATTTCCAATAAAAAAATCAACATGTTTTATTTGCCCGACTGTCGGTAAAACAGATTTATGGGATTTAAATATATGCTCAATTAGAATGCTTGACCAATGGTTATACCAACTATTTAGAACATACCCTTGAACCGCTGTGCTTATCTCGGTATCAAATTTAGAAATCAAAGTGTCATAAGACTTGATGACTTTGACATACCGGCTTACAAGATATTTATCTAGGGAATTCTGATAATCTCCACCCCAATCAAATGTTTTTAACTTGTATAGCTCGGAAACCAACTGCTTTTCATCCAAATCTGCAAGAAGTTCCTTGTTCTTTGTTATAATGTATTCGTCAAGTAACTTGTGTGAATTCGGAACATTTTTTGACAAAATATCGAACAATTCGATGAATTGGCTATTTAAAGATGTTGATTCAATAGTTATGTCATTTTGGGCAAGAAATTCGGAAATTATGTCTTTTCTTACGATTGATTTTGTTTTCAACCATAGAAGGCCGTCTGTATCCGTGCTGAATTCTTCAAGTTTCTCGCTCTCATGTAATTTTTTCCAATATTCAAAAGATTTCATTGAAGTTTTCCTCATGCCTTTTCAGGAAATGTTGTCGACCAATTTGCAATTTTTGTTAAAAAATCGGGCAGAATTCGACCATTAGTTTCATTGCTTTTTCGATAAACAATTACATAATCACTTTTCATAGCACCTTTACGGTTATCTTGCACTACCGAGGTTGCAGAATAGACCATTGGGAAACAACCTATGAATTTGAGAGTGCCAGAGGTGCTTTCGATACATTTTAAGTATTGCCAACTTTCTTCATCACGCGCATTGAAGTATAGCGCAATAAAACCATCTTTTTTTAATACTCTGGCTGTTTCCAAAAAGAATTCTGTCATTTCTGAGTTGTAAATACTTTTAGATTTCAGCCGTTCCTTTGCATTAGAGACAACTATTTCGTCAGAAAATTCAACATTATAGCCTAATATAGAATTCCACATTTCACTTAATTCTAAATAAGGAACGCGGTCGCTGTGCGGAGGGTCGGTGCATACCAAGGTAACAGATTCGTCTGGAATACTTCTTAATGCTTTCCGGCAATCAGAATTTACAAGCCAAACATCAGAATTATCTAAAATTATTTTTGAATGATCGTTAGAAACCGAATAACATTTTGAATCATGATCCGGCAGCGCTTTTAAGAGTTTATTTGCTCTGCTTTTATAGCAATTCCAAACATTAATTTCGAAATGAGTTTCAGGAAGCCAATAGCCAATTACCCAACTTCCAACCTCAATTTTATTTTCAACACCGTTTCTTTTTCCATTGCCGCCTCGATTTTTAATCGCAAATACCATATTTGACATTTGGCCAGAGGAAGACGTTAGTGTTAAAAGTAAAGCACGTTTGATATGTGTTGGATAATTAGATATCGCGTCAATAATTAAATCAATATTATGCATTGCACGGCCAGTAAAGATATCATTAACGGACATCGTTGGTTTAACATTAATCCGGGAATTTGTAAAAAACGTTAAATTCCTGAAATTCCGCGGTGAATAACCGTTATACTTTTCAAATTGGATAAAATCTTCCTGGGTAGGAGAAATCTCAATTCTGTTTCGGCCAGTTTCCGGCTTAATCCAAATTGATGCAATTTTATTTTCTTCCCACAAAAAATGTGAAGCAACCCGGTCTTCAGATGTTTTATAAGTCTCATTAATTTCTTTTGCTACTCTTAATTCAATTTCTAACAAGGCCTTATAATACTCTTTATTCGAGGGCAAATTAAGAAGAAAAGTCGAATGTTCAATCGAAAATGGATTAATATCTATTCCAATAAAACGGCGGTTCCTTAGAAGTGCCTCGCGAGAAATCAAACCCGAACCTAAAAAAGGATCCATAACGATATCACCTTCTTCGGTCAGGTTTTCGATAAGGTAGGATAAGCTCTCAGTTGGTTTTTTACCCCAATACTTATGAAAACCAGACAAACCTGTATAGGATTCAGGTGCCAACATGTCTTCAGTTTTTATTGGAGCAGACGTTTCTGAGAATAGATCGGTTTGTGTCGCTTCTAAGGGTGCCGAAAATGCCATTCCTAATTCTCCTCTGATTTAATTTCCGCCCCAGGACGGGGCGTGTCTTTAGGGCGCTGCTGTCTTTTGCCTTAAAATAGCTTTTTCCAGTCTTTGTCTTTCATTCTTTCGGCGGCGGCTCTAATTTTCATTCTGGCCCGGTTTATTGCGCCCAACTATTGAAAGGACGATACCGTCCTTTCAACCAAAATAATAGATTAGGCGCCACTGAATGGCATCCTTTGTTCCTTAGGTTGTGCCATAATTAATACTTAAATTTGCCAGGGGACTCCTGATTTTAGTGATCTCTTTGTTGCTGACATGAGTGTATATTTCGGTCGTTTTTATGCTCGAATGCCCAAGAACTTCCTGGATTTGGCGAAGACCGGTACCTTGTTCAAGAAGGTGCGTTGCGAAAGTATGTCGAAGGGAATGTATGCCGCCTTTACGGATTACGCCGGCTAAACTGCAGGCATTATCATATATTTTTTCAATGGTGCGTTTGGGATAGGGCGAACCGGTTTTTCGGCCTTCAAAAATATAAATAAGTCCCGGATTGCCGGATAGATAATGCTTAAGAGCAGAAGCCAAGCCGGGGTCGAGCATTACTTGACGGTCTTTGGAGCCTTTGCCGCGTATTCGAATGACATGCCGGTCCCACTGAATGTTAGAAGGGGTAAGGTTCTGGATCTCACTCAATCGCAATCCGCACCCATAAGCAAGCATAAGCACGAGACGATGTTTTTCATTGGATACCGCACCAATCATACGCTCGATTTCTTCGATGGAATAAACCTTGGGGAGATTTTTTCCTGGTTTCATGCGGGGCAAACGATCGATTGAATCGCTCGAACAAATGATCTCACGATAAAAAAAGGAAATGGCGGCAGTTGCAAGATTGATTGTGCGGGCAGCCAAACATTTCAGAGAAAGTAAGTGCGCTTTTATCAAAAGATCGTCGTTGTTGCCAGGGCATTTTTCTATCGTGTTAAGATATCGTCGGACTGCTTCTATGTAAGTGATAACCGTTCTATTGCTGTAATTCCGTATCTTTAATTCATCGGCAAGTCGCGTAATCAATTGGTTTTTGTCGAATGGGGGTGGGGATTTTTTTCCAGTGTCATCGAACGATTTTTCTACCTTTTGGCTCGATATCGGCGTCTCACAATTATCCGGCATCTTTTTTATTAAAGGGGGAATCGCAAAAGGGGTTTTTTGCTCACATAGGGCATTACTGTGCTTTTCCGACGGCGCCACAATTTCATAAAAAAACAGCAAAGCATCCCGGCAGAAATTTGCCTGCTTTTCGGACTTGCTGTTTTGCGCGAGGAAAGAAGAAATGGTCTCAATCGGAACTTTTGTCGGATGGCAGGAATGCAGTTCTAAGAACCTGGTAAGAAAGTTGACAAATCCTGCCACCGTCGGTTGTTTAAGCCCTTTCGCAATGCAAGCTTTTTCAAGCTTTCCAAGCCAGATTTCCCGCCACTCGGCGGATGTTTTAGGCGCTTTGATATTCATATCAGGCAAGTCGATAAAAAAGGTTGGTATGCTTAAAATCAATTTATGCGCTTTGAGGAAACAAGCAGAATCAGACGGCCCTATTTGGGCCCGGAGGAATTCAAGGTATGTGTCGCAGGGTGTAAGCTATCGGCAGGAATGAAAATCACGGGGCGGTTTTTAAACCGCTCCGCGCAGAAACAAAATCAGCGAATAATTTTATTGATGGTATATTCCACAATGCCCGAGGCGCCGGCGCGTTTGAGCTGCGGGATAATATGCTTGATCTGTTCGCGTGAAAGTATCGTTTCCAGCGCAAACCATTCACCGTCCGAAAGCGATGAAACGGTAGGGTTATGAAGCGCCGGCAGTATTGCGATAACGCGCTTTAAGTTGTTCTTTTCTACATTACACTTAAGCCCGATAAAACCTTCCGCTTCCAGCGTACCTACCAGCAGTAGCTTGATGTTTTCCAGTTTGTGCTTTTTAGCATCGTTTGTCAAGGCTTTTTTATTGGCAATAAGGACGGTGGTTGTTTCCAAAACGACATCGATTATTTTAAGGCGATTGGCCCGCAGCGACGAGCCGGTTTCGGTAAGTTCGACGATGGCGTCGCACAGTCGCGGCGGTTTGACTTCGGTTGCGCCCCAGGAAAATTCAACCGTGACCGGGACTTTTTTCTTTTTAAAATAGTCTTTAGTGGTTTGCACAAGTTCCGTGGCGATATGTTTGCCTTTAAGGTCTTCGGGTTTTTTGAATGGCGAATCTTCGGGAACGGCCAGAACCCATTTGGCGCGTTTACGCGATGCCTTACTGTATTCCATTTCGCATATAGTTGCGACTTTGGCGCGGTTTTCGGCGGTCCAATCGAGGCCGGTAATGCCGGCGTCGAGAATGCCCTGTTCCACATAGCGCGGGATCTCCTGCGGACGCATGAGGATGCAGTCCAGCTCTTCGTCGTCGCAGGAGGGAAAGTAGGAGCGGTCGTCGATGCGCAGACCGATGCCGGCCTTCTGAAAAAGTTCGGCGGTTGATTTCTGCAAGCTTCCTTTAGGAATTCCTAACGAGAGTTTCATTAATCCTATCTTTCTTTAATGTTTTGGTTACGCCCGCTCGCCGCCGCGTAACGCTTTGGCGCAGTGGGGAGGCGTTTTATTGGTGACATTTGTCCGGTTAATGACCATCGGTTAAATGCGCGCATTGCACGCTTCGATTTTAAATAGTTTTCTTTCTTGTTAAGCTTAAACTGCCTAACTGCCCCCGAACGAAAAGCTGAAACCTACATAAAACTCTCTTGGGGGCTAGTCTCGTCAGTCTATAAACTTCTTATTATTTTCCTCTCGCTTCCTTTAGACTTTTTATTAGTTCCGGAACAATCGCAAAAACATCGCCGACGATCCCCAGATTTGCAACTTGGAAGATGTCGGCGTTGGCGTCTTTATTTATGGCAATAATATAATCCGCCGATTGCATGCCGGCCATGTGCTGCACCGCGCCGGAAATGGCGCAGGCAATGTAAAGTTTGGGGCAAACGGTTTTGCCGGTCTGGCCGACCTGGCTCGAATAGGGCATCCAGCCGTTGTCCACCGCGGCGCGGCTGGCGCCGATGGCGCCGCCCAGCACCTCGGCCAGCTCGCGCAGCATTTTAAAATTTTCGGGGCTCTGCATGCCGCGTCCGCCCGCGACGATGATATCGGCCTCGGTAAGGTTGACGGTGGACTGCACTTCCTTGACAATATCCAAGATTTTAGTGCGTTCGAGAATTGAACCCGGCGCGATTTTATGCACGATCACCTCGCCGGTGCGCAATTCGTTGCGCAGAGCAGGCTTCATGACCTTGTGGCGCACGGTCGCCATTTGCGGGCGGTAGTCGGGGCAGATGATCGTGGCCATAAGGTTGCCGCCGAATGCCGGCCGTGTTCCGAGAAGTAAATGTTTCTCGACGTCGATTTCGAGCTTGGTGCAGTCGGCCGTAAGACCGCCATGCACGCGCGCGGCGACCTTGGGCAGAAACGACCGGCCGATGGACGTCGCCCCGGCAAGCACG